>JAAYXX010000209.1 GCA_012515695.1 Chloroflexota bacterium | reverse complement strand
GCCCTGGTTCATCGGTTTTCTGGTCTTTACGCTGGGGCCGATCTTGCTCTCGTTCTACTACAGCTTTACCACGTACCAGATTACCACGCCCCCGCATTGGATAGGGCTGACGAATTATCGCATTCTCTTTACCAACGATCCCAAATTCCGCACGAGTTTGTACAACACGGCGTATTACGCTGTGTTTGTGGTGCCGCTGTCGGTGATTAACGGGCTGACGCTGGCTACGCTACTGAACCAGCCCATTCCCGGAAAAAGTTTCTTCCGCACTGTCTACTATCTCCCCTCGGTGGTTTCGGGCGTGGCGAACGCCATGCTCTGGCTGTGGGTGCTCAACCCCAAGCATGGCCTGATCAACAGCTTTCTGAGCTGGCTCGGCATCAAAGGCCCGTTGTGGCTCAGTAGCGCGGAATGGGCCAAGCCCTCGTTGATCTTGATGAGCTTGTGGGGCGTGGGGGGAACAATGGTCATCTATCTGGCTAGCTTGCAGAACATCCCCCAACACCTGATCGAAGCCGCGCAGATTGATGGGGCCAACGCCTGGCAACGCTATTGGAAGGTGACGATCCCCCTGCTGTCGCCGACCATCTTTTTCAATATGGTCACCAGCACCATTGGCTCCTTCCAGGTGTTCACGCAGGCGTATGTCTGGACGACGGGAGGCGGCGGGACTGGCGCTGGCCCCAGGGATTCTCTGCTCTTCTATGTGCTGTATATGTTCACCCGCACCTTCAGCGAGTTAAAGATGGGCTACGGTTCGGCCATGGCCTGGATCCTTTTCGTGATTGTGCTGATCCTGACCCTGATCCAGTTCCGGTTTGCTCGTACCTGGGTCTACTATGAGGGTGGGACAGGAGGAGGTATCTAGCATGCAGATGCAAACTCGCTACTCGACCTTGCCGTGGCAGAGCCGCAAGCTCCGTGATCGAATCTGGCTATCTGGCGTTCTGATCTGGGTCTCGCTGGGGAGCCTGATGTTCATGTTCCCGCTGTTCTGGATGCTCTCCACCTCCCTGAAAACCAATGAGCAGGTCTACACGGTTCCCACCGTCTGGATTCCCAACCCCATTGCCTGGGAGAACTATCCGACGGCTCTGGGGCGGATGCCTTTCTGGCTGTTCGTACGCAATTCGTGTATCACCTCTTTTGTCCCGGTGATCGGGGCGCTGTTGAGCGCGTCATTGGTGGCGTATTCCTTCTCGCGCCTGCGCTGGCCGGGCCGCGATTTCTGGTTCATGGTGCTGATTGCTACCATGATGCTGCCGGGCCAGGTGACAATGATCCCGGTGTATGTGTTGTATTCCAAGCTGGGGTGGATTAACACGTTCTTCCCGCTGATCGTGCCGTGGTTTTTCGGCGGGGCGTTCTATGTGTTCATGTTGCGCCAGTTCTTTACTGGCATCCCGATGGACTTGAGCGAGGCGGCGCTGATGGATGGCTGCTCTCACCTGCGTATCTGGTGGAGCCTGATTCTGCCCCTCAGCAAGCCCGCGCTGGCAACGGTGGCTGTGTTTACGTTCCTCGGTACGTGGAACGACTTTTTCGGGCCATTGCTATATCTGACCAACCAGCGCCTGTTCACGCTTCAGGTGGGGTTGCAGTATTTCCGCGAACAGCATGGCGTTTACTGGCAAGAGCTAATGGCTGCTTCCCTGGTTGTGTTGATGCCCACGCTGGTAATCTTTTTCATCGGCCAAAAGTTCTTTGTGCAGGGTATTACCCTGACGGGCCTCAAGGGGTAAACGGCCATTTCACAACAATGAGGTGCTTCCATGCCAACTGCTCAATCGCAACCAGAGTGGCGGGTCCAACCGACGCCGCTGCTCACTCGTGACACTCCTGCCCAGCGGCTGCTGGAGGTGCATTTCCCCATGGGGCGCGCGCCCCGGCAGGCGCAGCTACAGGTCAGGGTGGGGGAATATCGGGCAACGATGGACCTGGGGCTAATCCACCCTGGCGACACCAAGGCTCAGTTTCTCGTGCCGGAAGTGGCCGCCCCGACGGCGGGAGAGGCGCGGCTGACGCTGGGGGAAGCGTCGTGGCAGGGCGAGTTTACGCTGGCCCCGGCTCGCCCGTGGACGGTGTACGTGGTGCCTCATTCGCACACCGACATTGGCTTTACGCACACCGCCAGCGAGGTCGCCGCGATTCACGACGATAACACCGACGAGGCCGTGGCCCTCTGCGAGATGACCCAGGATTGGCCAGAGGGCGCGCGCTTTAAATGGACGTGTGAAGTATCCTGGCAGTTGCAGAACTATATCCGCAACCGCCCACCGGAAGCCCTGGAAAGGCTGCGGGCCTTGTTGCGCTCCGGCCAGATGGAGGTGGCGGCGTTCTATGCCGGGGTGCATACGGACTTGTGCGGCGTGGAAGAGCTGATCCGCTCGCTGTATTTTGGGGCCGAACTGCGCCGCTCGTGGGACATCTCGGTGGACACGGTAATGATCGTGGACATTCCCGGCGCTACGTGGCCGTTTGCGCAGATCATGGCCAAGGCGGGCGTCAAGTACCTGATCATCTCGGACAACAACTTTATCGCCCCCTTCCTGCGGTTCACCGACGTGCCGCGCCCCTTCTATTGGGCTGGCCCTGAGGGGAGCCAGGTGTTGAGTTGGTACACGGACGAGCCGCAGTGGGTCTACATTGAGGGCACCAAGCTGGGGTTCGACAAGGGCTATACAGATGTGCTGCTCAACCTGCCGGACAAGCTGGTCAAGCTGGAGCAGGAGGGCTACCCGTATGACGCCTATCAGGTGCAGTTTGCCTCGGACAACTGCCGGGTGATCTTTAGGCCGTCGCTGATCGTGCGGGAGTGGCAGAATAAGTGGGCCAACCCGCAGATCAAGGTCTCTACGGCCCGCGAGTTCTTTCAGCACATCGAAGCAAACCACGCACCAGAGATACCCGTTCGCCGTGGCGACTGGACTAGCTGGTGGGCGGGCACGGCTGTCGGCTTTGCCCGCGAGTCGGCTCAGGCCCGCCATATCAAAGAAGACCTGGCGGCGGCGGAAAAGTTGAGCCTCTGGCTGGCTGCGACCACGGGCGCGGAATATCCCCGCGAGCAGTTGGTCGCCGCCTATGATGACCTACTCGTCTTTGACGAGCACAGCGGCACCAAGGGGCTGGCGATTCCCAAGACCGAGGAGCGGCAACTACGCGCCCTGTATGAGGGGTATGGCTATATCCAGGGGGCGGCCACTCGGACGGAGGAAGCCTTGCAGTCCAGCCTGAACACGCTGGCCGCGCAGGTCGCCAACGACGCCGACGAGCCGACGGTGTTGGTGGCAAATCCCCTTTCCTGGGAGCGGTCTGATCTGGTCGAGACGGCGCTGCCGGAAGGCGTGGGCGATGCGGTGGCGGTGGTGGACCCCACATCGGGGCAGACGCTCCCCAGCGAACCGGCGGGTTCCGGGCGCGTGCGTTTTGTCGCTTCCGGCGTGCCTGCTTGCGGGTACAAGGCTTTTTACCTGCGCGCTGGCGGCGCGGGCACTGGCTCGGAGCTGCGGGCAACGCCGCAGGGCTGCGAGAACGCCTTTTATCAGGTGACGATTGACCCGCGCCGGGGCGTCTGTCGCGTGGTGGACAAGGCGCTCGACTGGGCGCTGGTAGATGAGCAGTTGCCGTTTGCGTTAGGGGCGCTGGTCGGGTTCCAGCCCAAGCCGACGCGCAAGTTCAACTGGGAAGCGGGCACGTTCAACTACCCAGAGCTATACGACGGCACGCCGGTGCCGGGGGAATTGGTGCCTCTGCCAGAGGGTACGGCTGATGTGTCGGTGGTCTCGGCGGGGCCACTGTCTGCCACGGTGCGCCTGGAGCGCGACGCCGGGCCGGTGCGGTGGCGGCAAGAATGGACGCTCTACGCCGGGATAAAGCGGGTGGATGTTGCCAACACGATCATCCCCCAGGAGAGCACGGAGCAAGAGGGGCAGGTGTTTGGGCAATGGCTGGGGTATTTTGTCTGGCCCTTCCAGTTGTCCAACCCGCGTTTTCGGCTGGAACTGCCGGGCGCGCTGTTGACGCCAGAAGTGGAGCAACTCAAGGGGGGCTGTCGCGACTTTTGGGTGGTGCAACATTGGGCCGCTGTCTATAACGACGACTATAGCATTGTGCTGTCTGCGCCAGATACGCCGATTTGGGAGATGGGCCGGAACGCGCCCTCTCTCCAGCAGTATTACCCGCAAGCCGTGAGCGAGTCGGCTATGCTGTGGGCCAGGGCGTTCCATGCTGCCGGGCGCAAGGGAAGCCACGAGTCGCCTTTTGGTCGGCGGGACCCGTTGGATCTGCGCTTCTCGCTGACGACGCAGGCGGGCGCGCTGGACCCGCTGGCGGCGGCACATCACGGCTGGGGGACGCTGAACCCGCTGCTGGCGCGGCCATTGCCGCCACGCCAGAATGGGGCGCTCCCCGGCGGGGCCTATAGCTGGTGTCAGGTTGTCCCGGCGAATGTGTTGCTGGTGACGGCCAAGCAGGCCGAGGATGGCGACGGGTATATCCTGAGGCTGTGGGAGGCCACGGGCCAGGATACGGAGGTGACGCTGTCGCTGGATGAGGCGTTTGGGCCGTTTGCCGCGTGGCAAACGAGCATCGTCGAAGAGGACCGCGCCCCGCTGTCGGTGCGTGGGCGCTCGGTGACGCTGCCCATTGCCGGGTTTGGCCTGGAGACTGTGCGGATTCGCCCCGGCGAGTAGGCGGCGCGTTGGCTTTTGGAGGCGCGCTTGCGACGCCGTAGTCGCGTGCGTGCGCCGCGTGATGCGTTGACAATTATTGCTCCCTGTGCTATCATCAAACTGTAAAAGGCGACGACCCGGAATAGTACCCGATCACGCGCCGCGCAGAGAGCCTTCGGTAGCTGGGAAGAAGGTGCGGAGAGCAGTCGGTGAATGGACCGGCGAGCTGCGTGGGTGAATGTGGCTACTAGCCATACTAGCTCACGCCGGAGACGCCACCGTTACCAGGGCTGAGAGTATCGGAGGACAGGGGGAACCTGCCTCCCGTACTTGCAGAGCGGCCTGGGCGCGGCATGCCCCGCCGAAACGGGGGAGTGCGCTCGGCAATAGGGGTGGTACCGCGGGCGCAAAAGCTCTCGTCCCTTGAGGACGAGAGCTTTTTTTGTTGGCGCGGCTATCCTGATGCCCACGGAGGCCCGAACGAACAGACGATTCACGCATTCACAATAGTAAGGAGAGAGAAGAAATATGAGCAGGAAACGCATCCTGACGGGAGACCGGCCCACAGGCAAGCTGCACCTGGGGCATTACGTCGGCAGTCTGGCGAACCGCGTGCGCTTGCAGGATGAATACGAGTGCTTTTTCATCATTGCGGATTTGCACACGCTGACGACCAAGCCCGAAAAGGAGCACATCGAGGCGCTGCGGCAGAATATTATGGACGTCACCCTCGATTATTTGTCGGCGGGCATTGATCCCCAGAAGAGCGTCATTTATCTACAGTCGGCGGTGCACGCCGTCTATGAGATGAACCTGTTTTTCGAGATGCTGGTGACTCTGCCTCGCGTGTCGCGGCTGCCAAGCATCAAGGATATGGCCCGCGCCGCCAACATCAGCGATGATGCCGTGCCGTTGGGGTTGGTTGGATATCCCGTGTTGCAGGCCGCCGATATTCTGATGCCCCGCGCACATCTGGTGCCGGTGGGCAAGGACAACGAGGCCCATGTCGAGATCACGCGAGAGATTGCCCGGCGGTTCAACTATCTCTATGGTGAGGTGTTCCCCATTCCCGACGTGATGGTGGGCGAAGTGCCCAGCCTGGTGGGAACCGACGGACAGGCCAAGATGTCCAAGAGCCTGGGCAACGCCATCTTTTTGTCGGATGACGCCAAGACGGTTCGCAAAAAGGTGTTTGGCATGTACACCGACCCCAACCGGATCAGCGCCGACGTGCCCGGCAGGGTCGAGGGGAATCCGGTGTTCATCTATCATGACGCGTTCAACCCCAACAAGGCTGAGGTTGAGGACTTGAAGGACCGCTATCGCCAGGGCAAAGTGGGCGACGTGGAGGTCAAGGAAAAGCTGGCTACGGCCCTCAACAACTTTCTCGAGCCTTTCCGCGAGCGACGCGCCTATTACGAAGCCCAGAATGGGCTGGTAGAGCGGGTACTCTACGAGGGCACGCAGCGCGCTACTAAAGAGGCAGACGAGACCCTGAGCTTGATGAAAAAGGCGATGGGCTTTACGGGGATCTGGAACCGTATCTCTCGCAAGGGGCGGGAGGCCATCGAGCGCGCCGAGAAACAGTCCGCCGACCAGCCAGCCGCGGAATAATGGCTGCTTTCTCCCCCTGGCAGGGGATTGGACCGCCGCCATCCTTGGTGGCTTTTGCCGGCTGGAAGCTTGCGGTCCAAATAGCGCGCCAGAATGGCGCGGCTACAGGATTACAGCCTATTGGGTAGCCCAGCCAACGCCTGGGCTACCCAATAGACCCCTCTACCCATAGCGGCAAAGGGGCGGGCGCGTGCAGCCTCGGAACAATAACCCCGCCAGCAGACCAAAGGCAAACCCCCCGATGTGGGCGAACCAGGCGACACCGCCCTCCGGGGAGAGTGTGCCCAGGTTGATTATTCCCTGCGCGATCTGGAGCAAGAACCAGATGCCCAGCACCACGATGGCGGGCATTTCGACCAGCCGCAAAAAGTAAAAGATGATCACCAGCGTCCGCACCCGCGCGTGGGGATACATTGCCAGATAGGCCCCCAGCAACCCCGCAATGGCCCCGCTGGCCCCGATGACGGGCAGTTCGGAATAGGGTTTCGCGGCAATCTGCGCCAGATTGCCAGCCACCCCCGCCAGCAGATAGAACAGGATAAAGGCCACCTCCCCTAACCGATCCTCCACGTTGTCACCGAAAATCCACAGGTAGAGCATGTTGCTGAGCAGGTGCAGCAGCCCGCTGTGTATAAAGAGCGAGGTGAGCAGGGTGGTCCAGGCCATTGGGGCGGGGCTGTGGGCCAGCCGGTAGGGGACTGCCCCGGCGGACGTATAGAACGCCTGCCGGGCTTCGGGCGAAAGGCTGGCGCTGTAGGCCATTACTGCCCCGTTGAGCAGGATCAGCCCGACGGTGATGGTGGGAAAATGTCGACGCGGGTTCACATCGCCTACAGGTAACACCAGCATATGCCTTCCCCCTTTGTAATTCAGAGGCGGACGGTAGCCGTGCCTCTGAGTTCCTTGTGGTGATGGGAACAGTCCACAGTTTATACCCATTTTAGCATATTAAGGGAACTCGATGCTAGTATCAAACGTTGTCAAGGTACGCCTCCTATGCTATTATGGATAGCAGCAATACCAGGAGTAGGTGAAATGGGAGCAGTTGCGCCAAAGCAGCAGCCATCAACCGACGAGTTTGCCTGGGTGCGCTCGCTTGTGGAGGGTGTCCTGATCGTGGAGGACATCACCGTGGGAGTGGAGAACACCCAAACCATCCGCGTGCGCGGGCGTTTCGTGGCGACTGTGGGCGACGCCTATGCGCGCATGGCCGCCCAGGCTCGCGCCCGAGGCTATACGCTGCGGCTGCGGCAACAGGGAGAGGAGGCCATCATTCTCCTGGACCCTGGCGTAACGATTGCTTCGACGGGGCCGCGTTGGCTGCCTGCCGTCTTGGCCGGGGTGACTGTGCTGTCGGTATTGGCGGCCTATATGGTCTATTGGGGCCTGGAGGAATTCACCTGGGCGGCCTTTTTGTCCAGCCTTCCTGAGGGGCTGGGGTTCGCCGCCAGCCTGCTGGCTATTCTGACCGCCCACGAGTTGGCCCATTATTTCACGGCGCGCCATTTCCGCGTGCCTGTCACCCTGCCCTATTTCATCCCTATGCCGTTTAGCCCGTTGGGGACGATGGGGGCGGTGATCTCGATGCGGGGCGTTCCCCCCAGCAAGCGGGCCACGCTGCTGATTGGCCTGGCGGGGCCGGTGGCGGGGCTGGTGGTGGCTATCCCCGTGCTGTTGTATGGCCTGCATCTGTCCGAGGTAGCGTATATACCGCAGGGGCAGCCGTATTCGGTGGAGGGGAACTCGTTGCTCTATCTGGCGCTCAAGTATGTGATGTTTGGGCGCTGGCTCCCTTCGGGCAACCTGGACGTGCTGTTGCATCCGGTGGCCTTTGCCGGATGGGGCGGCCTGCTGGTCACCGGCCTGAACCTGATCCCCGCCGGGCAACTGGACGGCGGGCACGTGGCCTATGCGTTGCTGGGCGAAAAAACGCGCTACCTCAACTGGGCCATCATCGCCGCCCTGCTCGTGTTGGGCATCTGGTGGAGTGGGTGGTTCCTGTGGGCGGCGCTGATCTTTATGTTTTCGCGGTTTCGCGTGCGCCCGCTGGATGATGTCTCCCCGCTCAAGCGGGCGGAGGTTATTGCCGGTGTGCTGCTGCTGATCGTCTTTGTGATTACATTTGTTCCTGTGCCGCTCAAGTTCGTCATGTAGCGTTGTCGCCACGCCAAAAGGCGACCTAGGCCAGAGGCGATTGCATGAACAATCAACGATTCAACTGGAAGACCATTCTGATCGGGCTGGCGTCCGCTACGCTGCTCACCGCCGGTCTGATCATCATTGTCTATGTGGCCGTAGCGCGGGACCGCATCGTGCCTACACCGACTGCCGCGCCCGCCACGATGACCCCTACGCCCACCATTCAACCGGCTCACACCGAAACGCCGACTCCGGCGGTTAGCGTGGTGGGGCGCGTGCGCGCCTATACGGCGGGGGCGCTGATCATTGTGCTGGACCCCACCGAGGGGAACGTGGATCAGATTATTGTGACGGACAAGGTGCAGGTGACGATGGGGGAGAACCTGCCGGCTTCGCCGGGAGACATTGCTCCCGGGCAAACCCTTTCGGCGCAGGGCAACCTGGATGATCTGGGGCGGCTGGTTGCCGAGCGGATCGTTATCGTGCGTCAGATTGGCACCGAGACCCCCAATCCTTCAAGAACTCTGACGGTGACCCCTTCGCCCACTCCTCAACAGGGGTGGTATGGTGAGTATTACAGCAACAGGTCGCTGGACGGGTCGCCCACTGTGACCCGCACGGACACGGCCATTGACTTTCAATGGCGGCGCGGGGGACCGGCGGCGGGTATGCCTTCCGATGGCTTTTCCGTGCGCTGGCGCGGACGCTGGGATTTCAGCGAGGGGGGCTATCGCTTTTACGCCTTCTCGGATGATGGCGTGCGTTTGTGGGTGGATGGCACGCTGATTATTGACCAATGGCGCGACCAAGGTCCCGAACTGGCCTACGGGGATGCCTATCTGACCGAAGGCCCGCACGACTTGCAGGTCGAGTATTATGAGGGCACAGAAAACGCCCAGATTCGCGTCTGGTGGGAGGACCGGGGGCTGTATCCAGACTGGCGGGCCGAGTATTTCAGCAATCGTAACCTGGACGGCGCGCCTACGGTGGTTCGCAATGATGTGGCCGTTGATTTCCATTGGAACGATGGCCCGCCCGACCCGCGTTTGCCAGCGAACAACTTTTCCGTTCGTTGGACGCGGGCCATTGTGCTGGAGGAAGGGGCTTACGAGTTCAAGGTCCAGGTGGATGACGGGGCGCGCGTCTGGGTAGACAACCAGTTGGTGATTGACGCATGGCGCGAAGGCGCGATGGCCGAATACACGGGCAATATCTGGCTGGATGGCGGGCCACACGCGCTGCGGGTCGAGTACTTTGAAGGCGGGGGAGACGCTTCTATCCACCTCTGGTGGCGACAGATTACAGACTTTGGCGGGTGGCGCGGGGAGTATTACGCCAATCCCGATCTGCTGGGGCGGCCTGCCTTTGTGCGAGACGACCACGCGATCAGCTTTGATTGGCAGGCGGGGTCGCCGGGCCAGGGTGTGCCAGTGGACAATTTCTCGGTGCGCTGGACTCGCCGCCAGACCTTTGATGCCGGGACATACCTCTTCTGGGCGGTGGTGGATGATGGCATGCGGTTCTATCTGGACGGCAAATTGCTCATCAACCAGTGGCGCGACTCGGCCACTGAGCGATATCAGGTAGAGGCCACGTTGACCGGCGGCGCGCACGAACTGGTGATCGAGTATTACGAGCGCGGGGACAGGGCCTCGATGCAGTTTGGCTGGGGGCTGTTGCCGACGCGCACGCCCACGGCGACCAGCACGACGGTGCCCACCGAGACGCCCACGCCGACGGCTACGTTTACGCCTACTCTCGCCCCTACCGCCACGGCCACCCTGACGCCGTCTAAAATGCCACAGCTCGATCCGACGGTTACCGAGACGCCGCTTGCAGCAGGGCCAACTGGGGAGCCGAGCACGACGCCAGAGGAACAGGAACCAGCGCCCACAGAGACACCCACGCCCGATTGATCAACCGCAGGCCCTCATCAAGAGGGCCTGTGCTGTATGAGTTCCACTTGGGACTGAATGTCCCACGCTGCGGAAAGAGAAAACCCGCTCATGAGTTTTAACAAAATAGCTCGGTAACCGAGGCGGTGCTGGCCTTGCTACAGCTCGTTCGGCTCAGCCAGCGGCATATATGCCGAGGAATGAATTCCCAGGCTGCGGAAAGCAGAAACCCGTTAAAACGGGTTGGCTATTCTATAGTGCACTTTACTTTTTCAACCACCAGCCTGGCACTTTAGTGCTAGGTGTTCGGCGCGGGCCGCAGTCACAGCGGGTTACCCAGATTAATAGTTAAGACTCAGAAACGGGTTAGGGGGTATTGGGTGCACTTGGTGCACTTTTGCTTGCACCGGCCCGACACTCTTGGTGCTGGGCGAGCGGCGTGAGACAGCGGCGTCCATGCCGGGCGGCGTTTGTGGTCTGCCTCCGCCAAGCTATAATATTATCTGGGTGATTGGATCATTGTCTGACTGGGGAAATCCAGTGAAGAGAGCCAAGCGGCGTTCGCGACGGGCTATTACGGGTAGCCTGCGTGCCCAACTGATGCTGACAACGGTGGCGCCGGTTGCGGCGCTGCTGATTGCCCTCTGTCTGGTGGGCGTGTTTGCCTTTACGCGGCTGACGCAAACGCTGGTAGAAGAGCGCGACTCGGATATTGTCCAGTTGGCAGCCCAGCAGGTGGCCGGGTACTGGGTCGAATCGGTGTACTTTCTTCAGCAGATTGCCCTGTTCGAGCCGGTGAAATACGGCGATATCAACACGAGCCAGTCGTACTTGAGCATGGAGACGGCTGCCAGCCAGCGGTTTGATCGGGTCAGCGTTACCAATGCTCAGGGGATTGTGGTCGCGACCAAAGGCGGCGAGAATGGCGAGGACATCAGCCGCTACGAGTATTTTGATCGCGTGCGTGCAGTGCGGCGGCCCGTGCGCTCGGAAGTACACGAAGATGCTCGCGGGCGTTCCATCATCACCGTGGCGGTTCCCACCTACGACGCGGCCGGGCAGTTCTCGGGCTGCGTGCTGGGCACGTGGGAATTGCAAGGGGAACTGCTGGGCTTTGCTGTGGCGAATATCCGGGTGGGGGAGAATGGCTTTGCGTATCTGGTGGATTCCAGCGGCACCATCCTCTATCATCCCAACCAGGAATCCGTAGGCACCGTTTCGCCCCAACACCCTGCCGTGGCCGAGTTGTTGCGCGGGGAAAAGGGGGCGCGGACGATCAACTTTGACGGGGAAACCACCGTCGTGGGCTATGCGCCTATTCCCATGCGCCACATGACTGGCTCTTCTCTGGCGGATGAAACCTGGGACGGCTGGGGGCTGGTTACGTCCGAGCTATGGCGCGACATCGTGGCCCCTCTACAGCCATTTGTCAGCCTCATGTTGCTGCTGTTGGTTCTGGTTATCACGTTGCCCCTGACGGTGTTGGCTGTGAACAGCAAGCGCATCGCTGCCCCGCTGCAAAGCCTAGCCGCGCAGGCCGAGCGGGTGGCCTCGGGCGAGTTTGACAGCCAGGTCTCCATCGGTGCAGGCCCCACCGAAGTCCGCGAACTGGAAGTGGCCTTTAACCGCATGGTCGAGCGACTGCGCGAATATCAGCGGGATATTCAGAATTACGTGGTCTCGATCCTGAATAGCCAGGAGGATGAGCGCAAGCGCATTGCGCGGGAATTGCACGACGAAACAGCGCAACAGCTCATTGTGCTTGGCAGGCGCATCGAGATGGCCGAGGAGCTTTCGGACGACGAGTTGACCAGCGAGCTGGAGTATTTGCGCGACATGGTAGACGACACGCTCCAGGGGGTGCGCCGCTTTACCAGCGACCTGCGCCCGCCGCTGTTGGAGGAATTGGGGCTGCCCCGCACGCTGGAAATCCTGGCGGGGCGCG
Source organism: Chloroflexota bacterium (assembly GCA_012515695.1). Taxonomy (GTDB): domain Bacteria; phylum Chloroflexota; class Anaerolineae; order UBA1429; family UBA1429; genus JAAYXX01. The sequence continues at coordinate 10,020 of JAAYXX010000209.1, read as the reverse complement.
AGGAACGAGACGAGTCGTTGCGGGTGGATGTGACCATCTCGGGCAGGCCGCGCCAGCTTTTGCCCGAATTAGAATTGGCGCTGTATCGTCTGGCCCAGGAAAGCCTGAGCAACGTACGCCGCCACGCACACGCCAGCCATGTGGACCTGCAATTGACGTATGGGCAGGACTATGTGGGGCTGGAAATCAGGGATAACGGCGTGGGGTTCAAGGGGCCGACGGAGTGGAGCGAGTTGATGAAGACCGGGCGGCTGGGGCTGATGGGCATCCACGAGCGGGCGCGCCTGTTCGGGGGCAAGGCCACCATCACCTCGGAGCCGGGGCAGGGCACGTTGGTCAGCATCCTGGTTCCCCTGACGGCCATCGTCCTGCCCATGTCGGACGGGGGGCCGTCCGAGGCGGGGGATGGGGGCAAAGGGGTCACACCGGGCAGGGGAACAGGCCACGAGGAAGGGCGGCCAGACCAGCGCGCAGCGCGGGATGCGGCCAAGTAAGTAAAAATGCCTAGGTGGATTTAGATCAGTTGGCGGATGTATGGACTGCGATCGAGGCGTATAATGGGGGCGAAGTTAGGGACAGAGGCTTTAGCTCGACGACGACCTTTGCAGACAGCTATTGTTGGGCGGCCTTGGCTGTTACCTCATCCGGCGCGAGGGACAGCGCTTCTTCTCCTCCTTGGTGAACGAGCCTCATCGGTCGCAGTGGGCGGCGATGGATGAGGCTCGTTCTAATTCTGTGCCAGGTGACTCTGGCCTGCCTGGTGGCTTGATCCGAGCTACCGGCGTCCTAATTTTGCAATACACTCGCCCAGGTGTGTGCTCGTTGGGTGTTCATCATACAGTTCGACTATTTCGACTGGGGGCAGTAGCTCATGGACGCAATCCGTATTCTGCTGGCTGATGACCATACCATGGTACGCGAAGGCACGCGCAAGATTCTGGAGCGCGAGCCTGACCTCCGCGTGGTTGCGGAGGCGGGGGACGGCCAGGAGACGGTTCGGCTGGTGGAGCATTGGCAGCCTGACCTGGCCATTGTGGATATCAGCATGCCGGTGATGAACGGAATTGAGGCCACCAAGGGTATCAAAAAAGTTTCCCCCAAGACCGCTGTGCTGGTGCTGACGGCGTATGACGACGATCAGTATGTGTTTGCTATTTTGGAGGCTGGGGCCGCAGGCTATTTGCTCAAGAATGCCCGCAGCAGCGAACTGATCGACGCGGTGCGCCGGGTGCATCAGGGGGAAGCGGTGCTACACCCCTCCATCCAGAAGAAGGTATTGCGGCGCGTGCAGGATGGGCAGGCATCTGGTGAGCCGGTGGGAGATGTGCTCACTGATCGAGAGATGGATGTGTTGCGGCTGGCGGCCCGTGGCCTGAGTAACCGGCAGATCGCCGAGGAGTTGTACCTCAGCCCGCGCACGGTGCAGACGCATATGGCAAACATCTTTAGCAAGCTGGAGGTGGGGTCGCGCACTGAAGCCGTGATGACGGGCCTGCGTAAGCGGTGGTTGACGCTGGATGACCTGGATCAGTCATAGGCCACACAGCATCGCACGCGCCGGAAGCGGCTGTTGGCGCGTGCTGGGGCAAGATCGGAGTTGCCCTCATCCGCCCTTCGGGCATCGGCATACCTGCCGCTTTCTCCCAGGGGGAGAAGGCGAGCAAGCGCGGCATTATGCCACCCTCACTCCGTGGATTCAGAGGCGGATAGGCAGCCGCTAATTGGACCGCCGGCTTCCAGCCGGCATCATTGTAAGCCGTCAATGATGGCGGTGGTCCAATGGGAGAAACCTCACCCCCAGCGAGAGAAGGCGGCCTATGGGACAGGGGTGAGCAGGGAGCGGTCCAGCCGATAAAGGCCGCCCTGAGTGCCCACCCAGAGGGCGCTTCCGGGCTGGGGCCAGACCATGCGCGCACCAAACAGGTCTACATAAGACCAATCGGCGTTTGCCGTGCGGCTGGAAATCCCCGCCTTGGTCGCAATCCACAGCGTACCCTCATCGTCCATTTGCACGTCTAGCAACTCCATGGAGCGCAGGCCGCCCTCGGTGCTTTCGGTGGTGAACCGGGTCCACTTGCCGTCAGGGGCGATGCGGGCCAGGCCGCGAAGCGTTGCGATCCAGAGAGTATCATCCGGCCCCAAGGCCAGAGCGCGCACATCCTGGTGGAGCAAGCCATCCTCTATCCCCAACAACGAGAACTCGCCTTCGGGCGAGCGCACGCCCAGCCCTTGGGGCGTGGCAAACCAGACCCGGCTATCCCTGCTGACGACCATATCCACGGGCAGCACGCCCAGCTTTTGCCCCACCTGGGCCACCTCGGTCCATTCCCCGTCGGTGCGTCGGCGCAGATGCCCTTCCGCAGTACAGACCCACAGGCTGCCTGTGGCGTCCAGGTCCATCGCGATGATCGGCTCTTCCAGGATTTGCTGGGGGGAGCCGTCTTGCTCCAGGTAATAGAGGCCCGCCTGGGTCGCCAGCCAGATGCTACCATCGGGGTCGGGGTTGATAGACAGCACTGGCTCGTTCAGGATGACCTTCGTCTCGCCCGAGTCCCCGACCATCGAAACGCCTCGATCCGTCCCTACCCAAAGCCGGTCCTGGTCGTCGGTGAGCAGCGCAGTGACCTGGTTGCCAATGAGCGGGGAGGGAATCAGCCAGGGGCCACGCAAGTCCTTACCGTTTGGCGCGGCAGACCAGAGGCCGCGAGTCGTCCCCAGCCAAAGCCGGCCTTCGGCGTCACGGCAAAACGAGCGGGTGACGACCTCGTCAAAGGGGAGCAGTTCCCACGGCCCATTGAGGCGACGAAATGCCACACCTCCATCTCCGCTGGCCCACAGCGTGCCTTCGGGGTCTAGCTCCAGGTCGTACAGATGCTTGGGAAGGGTTGGGTTATGGGCGTGGCGGTAGCCCAGCCAGCGCCCCGTGCTGGGGTCATAGCAGGCCAGGCCGCCCCCCAGGTGATCGGATGGCCCCGCAAAGGCGACCCATATGCGCCCCTGTTGGTCGGCGATCACATCGGTGATGGTGCTACCGGCAGCGACTCCGGCGAACATGCTATGATCTCTCCATCGGAGCAGGCCCTCTTCGATGACGTTGAGCGAATCGCCGACAGCCCACACGAATTTGTCATCGGCGGCGAGGATAAAGCGAGAACCGGGGGCCATGCCCTGGCGCTCGCCGAACGCGATCCATTCCGTGCCATCGTAGACCTTGGCGCGGCCATCTGCCGCCAGCAGCCACAACCAGGTTCCCTCCGAGCGAACGCTCCACAGGCGCGGGTCCTGGTGAGTGGCGGCCAGCATGGCGGTATAGCGGGCTTCGACGGCTTGCTCACGCGACTCGTAGGTGTGCCAGGTCTGGCCGTCGTATTCGCTCCAGGAAGGGTGATCGACATAACCAACCCACAGATGGCCGTCGCCGTCAAGCGCCAGGCCGCGAATGGCCTGGGAGGCGAGTCCATCGTCGGGGGTAAAGATGCGATATTCACCCGTTTGGGTCTGCCAGCGCACCAGCCCGCCGTTGGTGGTGGCCCATAGCGACGTGCCGTCATGGAGCAGGGCGGTCACGTCGTTGGGGTCGGTCCACGATTGAACAGGCGCATCGGTGATAGTAAAGGTAGCCAGTTCGGGAGTCGCGGCGGCGTCTGGGGTGTTGGTGGGTGGGGGCGCCGGGGTGTCAGCGCCCGCGTTCCCGACAACGGGCACGGCGATGCGGCGGGTAGCCGTTGGCGTGGCGGTGACTGCCGGGCGAGGCGTGGTTTGGAGCCGGGCGGCGTCGCAACCGGACAGACCGAGCGCGATCACGGACATGAGCACAAGAAATCTGGTAGCCTTTTGCACTATCTATCACCTTACAGGATTTGAGGCAGTATAGCGCAGGAAAAGGCGAGATGCAATCTGGGGAGATGGGTGGGGAGGAACAACCCCACGCCGTCAGGGGGAGCGGGCGGCGTGGGGTTGCGCGAGTTACCAGTTGATTGTGCGGGACATGCCGCTATCGCGCAGCGAGAGCTGGGCTTCTTCCAGCACCTTGACGACGCTCAGGCCGTCGTGGCCGTCGCTGCGCGGCGCTCGGCCATGCCGGATGCAGTCGAGAAAGTGCCTGCACTCGATTTCCAGCGGCTCGGCCCCTGAAATGGCGGGGGTGGTGATATCCCCATAGCGATAAGAGAGGCGGAACTCTTCCATCGTGTCGGAATAGGGCGGAGAGTCCACGCCTTTGTCATAAATCTTGATCTTTTCGTTGGGTTCGACGTCGTCATAGACGACCATTTTCTGCGAGCCGACCACGGTAATGCGGCGGATCTTGCAGGGGTCCAGCCAGCTTACGCGAATATCGGCCATAACGCCGTTGGGGAAGTGGAGGTTCACATAGGCCACATCCTCGACGTTGGGCTGCACATACGCTGCGCCACGGGCGCTCACCTGGGTGGGCTTCATCCCCAGGATATAGAGCAGGATCGAGATATCGTGGGGGGCCAGGTCCCAGATGACGTTAATGTCTTTTTGAAAGATGCCCAGGTTGACGCGGGTTGCGCTGATATAGTAGACCCGCCCAATGCCCCCCTTGGCGATCAGGTCTTTGAGGTATTCGACGGCGGGGTTGTACTCAAAAGTGTGGCCTACCATCAGAATGCGCTGCCGCTCCTCGGCCAGGCGGATCAACTCCTCGGCTTCGGCGGAACTGCGCGTGAGGGGCTTTTCGACCATCACGTGTTTGTTGTGTAGCAGGGCCTCGCGTGCCATTTGAAAGTGGGTGGAAACGGGCGTAGCCAGCGCGACGGCTTCGACGGAGGAATCTAGCAGCTCGGCATAGTCCGTCGTCGTTTTGACGCCTGGGTACAGGCCTCTGATATGCTCCAATCGGTCCTCGCGAAGGTCGGAAACTAGCTGAAGGTCGGAGCCAGGGATGGACTGAAAGTTGCGGATCAATTTGGGTCCCCAGTAGCCACATCCCACGACACCAACACGGACGCTATTGAGTTTTTTGTCTATCAAGGTCTTCCCCCCCGAGTATGGTTACTGAAAAGGTACGGCGATGGCGTATCTCGCACAGGCCCCTATTATCCACAACTGATAGGGGGCAATCAAGTGTAACGGCGCGCCAGGATGGCGCTATGGACGATCCAGGCAATCAGATGTGATGGCGCGGCTACGGAGCGCACGACGCTTTCAGGGTGGTGCGCTCCGTAGCTTGCCCACAATCCCCCCTATTGTGTAACGAATAGGGGGCGTCGTCGGTTACGGTTGCGCGAGTTTGTTAATGCACCAGAGGCAGGGCCAGCGTGTACCCTTGTTGCGTGAGCCAGTCAATGTTCAGCACATCGCCCTTGGCGACCTCTATGCATTGGCTGCGCTCCACCGCCAGATAGCCGGGCGGCGGTAGCAACGTCAGGCAATAGCTGCCCACGGGCACGCCGCTGAGGGTATAGCCCCCGTCCGCGGAGGTGACAACCATGCCAAGGGGGGCAGCGTTCGCCGGGTCTTGGGAGCCACGCAGTTCCACGCGAGCGCCTGCCAGCGGCGGCTCTCCCTCTTCCTGCGCGCCATTGCCGTTCGCGTCGACCCAGACATGGCCCTGGATGATTCCGCTGTTGGTGGAGGGAACCGGCTCCAGCGGTTGCGAGCCATCGGGATGATAGAAGGCAATATACGTCGTTGCGACGGCGCTGGCTGTCGTCGCGGTGATCGTCACTGATTGGGCCACATCCTCGGAAAACAGGGATGTTTGCACCTGCCCGCCCTCTGTCAGAAACGGCCCCGCGCCTTCTAGCCTGCCCGCCGACGCTTGCAACGCGATGGGCGTCCCGTCGGCCACTGTGTAGCCCCCGCCCTGAATGGCGGCCCGGATTTGCGATGCTGCCCCGCCGATGGCGACCTCGTTGGGGTCTGCCTGGAGGGAAAGGGTCATCCAGGGTTCATAGATCACCGCCCCGGCGATATCTGTCTCCGGCTGCGGGGTGTTGCGGCCCCACCAGTTGCCGCGCGCGTCGAGCGGGGCGGCTGCCTGGCTGCACAGTCCGTAGCGCTGGTTGCCCAGCAGGCTGTTCCCGTGTATGGTGATGTCAGAGAGCGGCGCGCCGGTAACCGGGTCGGCAGCGTATACCCGCAGGCCGTCGTACCTGTTGTCGAGCAGTCTGTTGGCGGTGACGGTGATGTGGCTGCTCTCCAGGGCCATGCCGTGCAACCCGTTTTCCGCGCAGATGTTGCCGATCAGCAGCAGGTGGTCGGCGTGGCGGGCATAAATGCCAGCGGCGTCGTTGGCCTGGCAAAGGTTGCCGTCTACTATCGTCTCGCCGGGGAGCGCGTTGGCTCGCGTTCCCACCAGCATGATGCCGCTCCCCTGGTTGCGCGTCGAGCGGTTTTGGCGTACCGTGACCTGGTTGGCGTCCTGCACGTGAATGCCCGAATGACGGCAGAGGCTAACATCGTTGTCGGCGATGGTTACATGGCTGCTGTTGGTCACGCGGATGCCATAGTCGGTTTCGGCGATGGTGTTGCCGTTGATTTCGATCCCGCGCCCCCCGTTTTCCACCAGAATGGCCCCTCCTTGCTGCAAGGGGTTATGGTGGCGCATGATCTGGTTATCCTGTATGACGCTGTTCCCGACCTCGCCGATCAGGTGAACGCCCAGCGCCACCCCGGTGTCCTGGTTATCCGCGATCTGGTTGTGTGCGATGGTGTAATCCCATCCCGATTCGAGCCGAATGCCCACGGAGGCGTTGCCCCGAATGACGCAATGGGAGATGCGCGTGCCGTTCGCGCCCGCCAGGCGTAGCCCCTGGATGCCGCCGCCGGTGATGGTCAGGCGCTTGATGCTAACGTCCTCTGCGCTCACATAGACCGTACTGGGGGCGCTGTTGCCGTGCAGGACGATGTCTGCTACGGGGCCAAGGCCCTGGAGTTTGACGCCGCGTGTGGCGATGACAAAAGGTCCCTGGTAGAGGCCGGGAAGGACGTTGATATGGCCGCCCTCTGCAACTGCGGCCAGCCCATCGGACAGCGTGGCGAAATGGGTGACGTTCCAGCCAGGCGTGCCGGGATGATAGTCGTCGTCTACCCAGAGGACGTTGGCGATGGGGGGAACGTCGGCCACGCTGGCAGGAGCCAGCATGCTCCACAGGAGCAACAGAGAGCATAGCAATCCGATCGTTTTCCGTTGGTGCTTCATATCAACCGACCTACTCTGAATCCAAAGAGGTTGCCAGTTCACGTGCTACAGACGCATTTGAGTGTGATGCGATAGTCGGTCCCGCAAGGGCGATAATGGGGGCGCGAGGCAGTTGCCCCCCGTGATGGATGGCTCTTTCTCTAGTATGGCCGGGCACGATGAAAGCAGGATGAAAACCAGCGGGCGGGCGGATGACAATTTGACAAGACTAGTAAAAAAAAGCCACTACCCATTGACGTGGGTAGTGGCTTGGCAGGTCGGGAAGCGGAACTAGCGGACGCGCTCCCAGATGGGGGCGATGCGCTCGTTGCCTTCCGGGCCAAAGATGATAGGGGTAACCCCGGCGATCTCGCAAGCGTAGGTAAGCGCTCGTACCTTGTCTCCCACAGTGCCCAGCACGTGGTTGCTGGGGAAGAGGGTCAAGAACTCGTTGAACGAGCCAGAGAGTTTGGCATGCACGTGCGGCCACGTCGGGTCGGTCATGGCGTTAATGGCCTTACGCTCCTCGTCGGACAGGTCGGCGCTTTCGCCCTTCATGATGGCCATGAACGGCTTGTCATCCCAGATACCCAGGCGGGCAAAGGTCATTTCGCCTGGCGCGGCGTTAAACTCGACGGTAGCGCCGCCAGCTTTAAAGTAGAATGCCAGGGCGGGATGGAAAGTGACCTTCTCAAGGTTCTTGGCCGGGTCAAAGCTGCGGTTGGCATACCAGGAGGCATGGTTGCCCGAGTTGCACCAATCCCACATATCCCGATCGGGCATATAGAGGCGCACGTCCATGAACAGGGAGGGCAGACCGCCGCTGATGTATTTGAATAGTTGCATGGTCAACGCGGCATAGGCGTCGGCTTCGGTGGCGCAGACGACCGGCTCCTTGGTGCCGTTCCAGTCGTAGGGGTCGTTCAGCAGCATTTCGGCCACGTCGGCCAGGCAGACCAGCTCGGTCAACTCGCGCTGCGCCTTGATGCCGCAGAAATCAAACCCCTTTTCCTTATTCACCATATTGACGGCGAGGTACAGGCGGAGCTGCGTTTTCAGGGTTTCAGGGGTGAGGATTTCGCCATCATACTTGAGACGATCTCCCAGCATTTCCTCGAACCACTTGAGGCCCTTTTCCACTTCGGCCTCGTCGACCTCGTTCTGCATGTAATGCACGAGCAAGAGCTGGTCGACCTGGCGCGCCGTGCAGCCAAACGCCTTGAGGGTGGGAACCAGATGGAAGAAGCCGGTCTCCATGCCCATCGAGTGCCCGCCGTACATGCCAAAGACCTCGTTACGAATGGTGGTCAACGCTTCGGCGGCCCGAATCCAATCGAACACCTGCTGATGTACCTGCGGGTCATCGATGTCGCCCACGATGCGGTGGGTGCGGACACCGGCCTGACGCAGCGCGCCATCGCTGGCCAGCAAGCCCACGTTGCCGGGGAACAGGCCGTTGTTGTTGGACAGGCTGAGGATGGGTATATCCCGACCTACGGTATTGACCAGGGGCCACACCAGGAAGGGAAAGTTCCAGACGTTGTAGCACATGACGAGCACGCGGCAGCCAGCCCGGCGCAGCTCCTCGCCCACTTCCTGAGCTATTCGTGTGGAGGAGATGGTTCGAGACCCTACGACTACTTCGGGGCTTGAGCCGTCTACGTTCTTGATACCCTTGCGAATGATGTCTGCCCACTGATGGGCGACGGCCATATTCTGCGCTTCGTTCGCCTGCACCACGGGCGGGCGTTCGTCGTTCATCATAACGAGACCGATAGGGGTTGTACGCATGATCACTTCTCCTTTGTATATGATGGGTTCAAGCAGGTTGAGAGCAAGACTATCGTGATTCTAATCTGGCTCGACGGACTTGTCAACAGTTGACAGGTTGACGGGTCTCATCTAGAATCGGTCCATACGTCAAATCCCGAAGGATGTGAACGTTATGCCCAAGATGGATAGACTGGGAATCACGCTCAGTCTGGTAATGCTAGGGTTGCTGCTATCTGTGCTGGTGCCCCTGCCTACGCGCGAAATCCGGGTGGTATTGTTGGGGTCTGAGGTGGGCTTGCAGGTTTCGGGGCCTACTTCGTTGGCGGTTATTCTGATGGCTCTGGCTTGCGCGTGCGTGGACTCGATTCTCGCGTCGCACCCGCAGTATCATCCCCGCCATCTGGGCCATCACGTGCCCTTTTGGATGCTGCCCGGCCTGCTGGTGATTGTGGTCTCGCTGTTCCTGGGCGGCTTGTGGTGGGGCTATCAGGTGATGTTGATCTTGTGTACCACCCTGGCCCTGGCGCTCATCATCGTGTTCCAATATTACACCGTAGACCCCACCAACCCGCGCTACAATCAGGCGCGGCTGACGCTGAACGTGATCACCTATGCTGGCATGTTGCTGTTGATCTTGTTCTTGTATGGGTCGCGCGTGCGTAGCTTGCTTTCCGCCACGGGGATCTCGCTGGCGGCGGGCGCGCTGGCTGTCGAGTTGTTTCGCGGGCCAGACCAAAAGGCGCGCCGAATCTGGTTGTATGGCGCGGTGGTCGGCCTGGTGTTGGGAGAGCTGACCTGGGCGCTCAACTATTACATTGTGGATGCGCGGCTGGGGAGCGCCTTTCTCTTTTTGGTTTTCTATACCCTGACTGGCCTGATACAGCAATACTTGTGGGGCCGCCTGAACCGTCACGTGGCGCTGGAGTATGGCGTTGTGTGCGCGGCAGGGCTGGCCGTGCTTGGTATGGTGGGCATGTACTAACCCCTGTGGCCTTTACCTCTAGCCCAGCGGCACGTAGGCCGAGCACTGTAGGTGCCGGGCTGATGGCTGAACACCCTCGCCCTCTGGGAGAGTGCGGCTTTCAGCCGGGCGGCTG
>JAAYXX010000208.1 GCA_012515695.1 Chloroflexota bacterium | reverse complement strand
TCCGGGTCTTTTGAGGGCTGCTCCATTGCCAGCAACTCGAGCCCATACTCGGCGGACAGCCGTTTGATCTCTGGCGCCAACTCTTGCCAACGGGCCAACACCAGATGCTCGCTCATCCCGTCAATCGCCGATAGCTCAATTCCATCGTACCCGGCCATCGCGATATATCGGAAGGCCGTCTCCATATCGAAACCGCCAAACAACACTGAATTTGCACCTAGCTTCATTGTCTACCTCCAATATTGGACCTGTGTGTTCTCGTTGATCCGTTTATACGGCGCCGTGGCGTGCTGCTATTCCACCCGCACCACCGACTCGGTTTCCAGCGACAGAATTGCTGCCGCCAGCACCTTTTGCGCCGCCAATCCATCTGCGCCAGACCCGTCAATCTCGTCCGGCGATACCCCGGCGTTCACCTGCTCCACAAACTTGTGAATCCGGTTCCGGAACGTGTCTTCAAAATCCAGCATTCCCCCGAACACCGGGTTCGTGTATACGGTCTTTTCCAGGTTCCCCGCCGGATACAGCGTCAACTCGCGCCACATATCATCCAACACAAACCGCCCGCCCGTTCCGGCCACTTCACAGCGCTCCATCGGATGGCCCCGCTCGATGTCATACGAACCCGTCAGGCCGCCCACCACGCCATTCTTAAAGCGCATGTTAAAGTGAGCCGTTGACCACATGGTGCGCCCCGGCGCTTTGGTCGCAAAACACTGCACCGCCTCGATATCGCCGCAGAAATACCGCATCACGTCTATCGTATGCGGGTGCAGCGCCTTTAGCTGGAAATATGGCGAGCTTTCCGCCGGGTTCATGATCCACATGGCCATGTTGATGAACAATAGATGGCCCAACCGGCCCTCGTCCACCCACTTTTTCGCCAGCAGCGCCGCCGGGGTGAAGCGGTGGTTCAGGTCGACGCCCAGGCACAGGCCCTTTTCCTTTGCCTTGGCGACCATCTCTTCGGCCTTGGGGATTTCGTTGGAGATGGGCTTTTCGCAAAGCACATGGCAGCCTGCCTCTAGCGCCTGCATCGTGGGCAAATAGTGGTCCGAGCCGTACTCATAGCCGCCCGTCGCCACGCTCACCAAGTCGGGGGCCAGCGCCTTGAGCATCGTCTCGACATCGTAGAACGCCGGAACCCCCAGCGCCTCTGCGCCCTCGTCCGCCCGGTCACGCAGCAGGTCACATACCCCCACCAGCTCTGCCAGCGGGTCTTCTTTATAGATGCGTGCGTGCCTCCGTCCAATCGGACCCATTCCGATTACACACACACGTAACATACTCAACCATCCTTTCCACCTGACCGCGCTCCCCCCCGAAGTAGGAGGGGAGCGCGGCTCACTCATTTGGCGTTTGATTCCGGCCCTTCCGGCATCTCATACCCAAACTCTTGCATTGCCGGGGCCAGGAAATCAAAATAGCTCACCCCTTCGTCCCGCTTCCAGCGGTCGATTGGGTCCGTTTGTACCGGGATTTTAGCCAGCTTGAAGCCCAAGAACTCTTCCAGGCGCGCCAGTGTCTCGTCCTGACGCAGCACAAAATCCTCAAACCGCACGTGAATGTAATGCTCTGGCAAAGGTGTGGCCTTTATCAGATCATACTGGTACTTCCACGAGATCGCCCGGCGCATTCTTTCATCTTCCGTCGGCGGATAATCTATGCCAAAATCGCGCAGATCATCCGTCAGGTGTGCCCCCAAGATGCAATCTCGCGGGTTTCGCACCCAGAAGATGTATTTAGCCTCCGGGAACATTCGGCGAATCCAGGGGTAAACCAGCGTCGTCTCGGGAATCTTCCAGCCCTTGTGTGTGGCTGTGCTGCCCAGCACCGACACCAGATACGACTTGATCAGCCGTGTGAATTCTGGCTCGATCTCCATCGTATGCAGCGCCGACCAGTCCCACTGTAGGTCTCCTAGCCAGCGCACGTGCCGGGCCAACACCCGACACGCCTCATACATATCCTGCGGCGGCAGCAAGTCCCCCGACTTGTTGAGCTGGTCTCCCATAAAGACCCCGCTCGCCGACAATGTGTGCGACATCGCCCGAGTGCCCGAATGCCCTCGACC
>JAAYXX010000207.1 GCA_012515695.1 Chloroflexota bacterium | reverse complement strand
CTGTCTCTGCAAAAGCAGTTCGCGGCGGGCAAGCTGGCCTGCTTTGTGGGCGATTCGACGCTGCTTCAGAGCTTATGGAATCAGACAGGCTCCAATGCGCCCGAACCAGGCCAGATTGGCGTCGTCCCATTGCCAGCAGGCCCGGCGGACGAGGCCCGGCCCTTGCTGGCTACCGAAGGGCTGATGATCAGCGCGAGCGCCAACGACAAACGCGCCGCATTGGCCTTTGAACTGGCGAAATACCTGACGAGCGTGGAGAGCCAAACCCTGCTCATGGAGCAGGCGGGCATGGTCCCGGCCAACGTCAGCGTGAACCTTGACGACCAGCCCGATATCGCGGCCTTTGTCGCACAGGGGCGGGTTGGCGTTGTGCTGGATAACAGCACGTACTCGGCCAGCCTGCTGAACCGCGGCGATGCGCTGTACGCCCGCGCCCTCTCGAACAACGAGGACATCGAGCAACTGGCCGCCCTGCTAGTCGAGACGATCAACGGACGCCCCGCCAACCCGTCCGGAGGGCAGGCGCTGGGCGAGCAATAGCAGCCGTGGCTGGCGCGAAATAGACGCTATAACTGGCGAGCATTATGACAACTCCCCATATCCGCGCCCTCGCCCTCTGGGAGAGGGATAGGGTGAGGGGATTCACACGCCAAATTCGCCAGCACTATCATCAAGTCAGAGCAATTGCAGCATAACGAGGTATGACCCATGTTCGCCAACTCGGATATACAGGCATTGCTGGAACAGATGATAACCATCTGGGTGTTTCTCCAGCGCACGCCCGTGCAACGGCAACTCGTCGCCTTTGGCATCGCCGTGGCCGTCGCGTGGGGCATCGTCACGGGGCTGCACCGGCTGATGGGCAGCTGGCTGGCTGACCATATGCGCTCCCGCTGGGAGGCCAAAGGCAGCGATAACTGGGAGCGGGCTGGCACAATCGTTACCCACCTGGATCTGCCATTGGTGGGCCTGGCAACCCTGTACGTTGCCAGCGCCATCATGATCCGGCAACACTGGCCCGTGGGTTTGCTGCAAGAGTCCGCGTTCCTGCTGTGGATACTGCTGGCGTATCGGCTGGTGGTGGCCCTGCTCCACGTCACCCTGGACAACAAACACGCCCATCTGTGGCATCGGCGGGTGCTGGCTCCCCTGTTCTACCTCTTTTTAGTGGGTCGCGGCCTGGGCCTGCTCATCGACCTGGGGGCGTTGGCTCAGGTGCAGATCGCGCAAATCTCGGACAATGTAATCCGGCTGGGCACAATCGTCACCACCGTGCTCGTCGTCTATTTCCTGTTCACCGTCTCTAGCATCATCCAGTCCATGCTGCAAGAGATGATCATTCCCCGCACCGCCGCCGAACCGGGCCTCGTCAACGCCGCGCTGACCATTGGCCGCTATGTGGTAATCATCATTGCCGTGTCCATCTCCCTGAGCATGTTGGGGTTCAATACCTCCACCCTGGCTTTTATCAGTGGCGGCATCACGGTGGCTATCGGTTTTGGTTCGCAGCAGGTCTTTGCCAATTTCATCAGCGGTGTTCTGCTTCTGTTCGAGCAATCCTTGCGCCCGGGCGATGTGGTGAACATGGCGGGCGAAATGGGCGTGGTGGAGAGCCTGAGCATTCGCGCCACCACCATGCGCACGCAGGACAACGTCGCTATCGTCGTGCCCAACCAGACCTTTTTGACGACGGCCCTCCGCAACTATTCCAAGAACTCGCAAAGCACGCGGGTGCTCGTCAAGGTGAGCGTGCTCTACGATGGCGAACCGGAGGTCGTGCAAAACCTTTTGCTGGAGACAGCCCGGCAAAATCCGGCGGTACTGCCCAGCCCGCCCCCGGCAGTCTACTTTACGGGGTTTGCCAAGAGCAAGATGGACATGCAACTGGCCGTGTGGATTCGAGACCCGCTGCTTGCCTCCCAGATCACCAGCGAGCTATACCTGATGATCCGCGAGGTCCTCATCGCGCAGCAAATTGACCTGGCATAGAAAAAAGGCACGCGCCCCGTGCCACGTGCCCTGTCCCGTCTATCTGATGTGCGCGTAACGGCTATGGCAGCCGCGCCCGCACCACCAGCACCGGCGGGATTTCGCTAAACTTGCCGCTCCACGACAGGGGATATTTCCCCGCCTCAACTGTCGGCGGAAAAGCGCGCTCCTCCAGCCCGTCCACCACAAACCCCGCCGCAAAGCAAACGCCCAGCAACTCGCTCAGCGGCCTGTGAAACACCAGTTGCGCCGCTGGCTGGTCGCGCATCGCCAGGGCGCGGTTCACCGTGCTGCTCATATAGCCGCTCACCTTGACCGAATAGGTGCTGACAATCTGCCCCTCCCGGTCTTCCTGCTACGCCATCTGCACGACATGAGGGTTGTTGAAACAGGGATGCAACACAGAAAAGACATACCGCCCGCCAGGGCGCAGCAGCCGCGTCAGCGCCCGCGTCAACGGCACGATGTCGGCCATATCGAACAGCGCCATATTGCACAGCGCCGCGTCAAACTGCCGCTCCCCCAGCGTCAACAGCGCCGCCTCGTCCGTCGCGTCCAGCACGTGATACTCGATCCGATCGCAGTGTTCTCGCGTGCGGGCGATAGCGTGCGCGATCATCTCCTCCGCGAAATCCACGCCCACCACTTGCGCGCCCCAGGCTGCCAGCCGCCGAGAGGTGAGGCCGTTGCCACAAGCCACGTCCAGCACCCGCTCCCCCGGCTTGATAGCCAGCAACCGCTCGACGGCAGGCAAGATCAGTATCTCGGCAAAGTCGTTCCCTTCGCCCATGCGCGCATCCCAAAAGGACGCATTTCGATTCCACGCCTCACGAGTTTCCTCGTTGGCGCGTTGTGTATCATAATCCACCATGCGTTATGCCTCATCTGTTGTGCCTGCCGCCCGATAAAATGTTTCTACCAAAATAGTTCGGTACCAGTCATTGCGATGGGCGATTGAAATTGCGGCAACCTTTGCATCGCCAGCTTGCTGGCGCGTCCACCTTCGTGG
>JAAYXX010000206.1 GCA_012515695.1 Chloroflexota bacterium | reverse complement strand
CTGGGGTCGCTGTCGCTGATGGCAGAAAAGTATGGCGTAACGCTCTGCGTCAAGGCGCACGTGGGAGCGGCTGTCTACAATACGCCCACCACGCTCGAACTGATGAAGGCAATCACCTCTCCTGCGTTTGGGATCGACATGGACCCGTCGCATATCTACCGGAGTGGGGAAAACCCTGTAGAGGCGCTAGGGGCGGTGATTTCGCGGGTGAAGCACGTGCATATCCGCGACTGCAAGGGCCGCCAGCAAGGGCCGGGCAAGCCCGAGTTGCAGGCGAATGGGCGCGGCGATATTGACTTGCTGGGGTATATCCGCGTGCTGCATGAGAACGGCTACACTGGCCCGGTAGACCTGGAGATCATCGGCGCCAAAGAGTACGAGCTGGGGCAATGCGCGGTGATCGCCGCCGAAGCTCGCGGCCATATGCAGGCGTGCTTGCAGGCTTGCGGAGCGCGCTAGTCCGCCTCTCCTCCCACCGCTCTCGCGAGGCGATGGAGGCCAAGCGCCGTACACACGGCCTGACATGATCAGTCGGTTATCGTAACACCCAGGCGCCCCTGTGCCGAACAGGGGCGCTTTGTCTGGCGCGGAGGAAGTATCATGGCCTTGCTCAATGTCCGAGGTCGCCGCCCATTGTTCGGTATGCCGCTCCTGACCGTGCGCGGGGCGCGCAAATGCGCCCTGATCCCGCTGGGATTGATCCTCTGCCTTGCGATGGCGTGCAGCCGCGCCCCATCGCAAGGCGCAACGTCGGCTGATTCGGCAGCCAGCGCCCCATTGGCGTCTGCCGCGCAGACAGACACGCCAGCACCGGCTCACACCCCTACCGACTCGGCCACCCCAGCCCCCACCACAACCTGCACGCCTACAGACGCGCCTACCGGCACGCCCACAGGCGCCCCCACCGCCACAGTCACAGCTACCGCTACCGCCACGCCACCACCGACGCTTACGCCATCGCCCACGCCAACAATCACGCTAACAGCCACGGCAACGGCAACCGCCGCCGCCACCATCGCCCCTGCCCCAGCAGATTGCGCGGACGGCTGCACCGAGCCGCGTGAGGGCTGCCAGATCAAGGGGAACATCAGCAACAGCGGCGAGAAAATCTACCACGTGCCAGGCGGGCGATACTACGAGCAGACGGTCATCACCCCAGGCAAGGGGGAACGCTGGTTCTGCACAGAGGAAGAGGCACAGGCGGCTGGCTGGCGACGCTCCAAGGTCTAGTGCGTTGGAGCGTCGCCAGCGCGGGAGCGAGGCGATTAGCGAACCACCTTCTTGCCCTCGGCGAGTTGTCGGCGGGTCCACTCGTTAGCAACGAGCGCGTCGCCCTGGGCGGCAAGTTGATCCAGGAGGCGTTGCCGCAGGTCGGCCAGGGCCTCGGCGTGTGCCGGGTGCTCGACAAGGTCGTGTAACTCGTGCGGGTCGGCCTGTAGGTCGTAGAGTTCGTCCACGTCGGTGGGGTTCCAGACGTATTTATAGCGACGGTCGCGGATCATGCGCTGCATAAACAGCCCAAACTGCGCGCCGTTGTAGGCGACAAGAATGTCGTCGCGCCAGTCAGCCGCCTGCTCCCCCCGGCAAAGGGGCAGGAGAGAGCGCCCGGCATAGGTATCCGGGATGGGGAGGCCGGTTACATCGCACATGGTAGCAGCGAGGTCGATGGCATGGGAGACAAACTCGTCGCGAGTGCTGCCTGCGGCAAAGGCTTCGGGCCAGCGCAAGAGCAGGGGCACGCGCACGACGTTATCATACATAACATAGTGCTTGTCAATGAGGCGATGGCTGCCGCAGTTGTCGCCGTGATCGGAGGTATAGACGACAAGGGTCGAGTCCGCGAGGCCGAGTTCGTCGAGCGCGGCGAGCACACGGCCAACGGCGTCGTCAATCTGGCTGACCATGCCAAGGTAGTGAGACAAAAAGACGGACCACTCGCGCCAGGTGAGTTCCTCGATGTCCCAGGAGGCGAGTTGTTGGCGCTGAATGTACGGCTTGCCCGCAAAAGTCTCGTCGAAATCACCCCACGGGGCAATGGTTTCCGGCGGATAGAGCGAAGCGAACGGCTCGGCGGGGAAACAGGGCAGGTGCGGCTGCTCAAAGTCGAGCCGGATGTGCCAGGGCTGGCCCTCGGCGTGGTAGCGGCGGATCATGGCGATTGCCTGATCGGCGTACCAGTGGGTGCGGGTCTGCTCGACGGGAACGGGGTCAATGCCGCCGAACCAGCGCGCAACGGGCTTATCACCGAGCGCAGAGCGCGTAAGGTTGTCGGGGCGCGGGTCGGGCAGGTTTTGCGCCTTGCGCCAGACCGCATAGTCGTGGCCGTCGAGGGCCTCGCCAAAGCCAAACTCGAGCGGCGAGCGGGTAGGATGGACTCCCCAATGGCCGACATAGCCGAGGCTGTAGCCGCTGGCCGCAAGGGCCTCCGTCCACGTGGGCTGGTCGAACAGGGGCACGGGCACGCCGGTGCTATAGTTCCAAAGGCCGCCGTGCGCATGAGGCCATTGGCCGCACAAAAGCGACTGGCGGGAGGGGCAGCAGGTGGGGCAAGGCGTGAAAGCGTGAGTAAATCGCACCCCATCGGCGGCGAGTTGGTCGAGATGCGGGGTACGCAGCAGCGGGTGGCCGGAATACCCCGTACAGTCGTAGCGGTGTTGATCGGCTTGAATGAGCAGGATGTTGGGCCTGCGAGTCATAATGTGCGTCCTTTTCTAATGTAATGAGATGCCCCAGGCGGGCGGTTACAGGCCCAGGAAACGCTGGGCGTTCTCGCCGAACCAACGCCGCTCGGCTTCGGCGTTAGCGCCCAGGATGCTCCGCAGGATACG
>JAAYXX010000004.1 GCA_012515695.1 Chloroflexota bacterium | reverse complement strand
TTGAAAAAGTGCCAGTGCACTACAGAATAGCCAGCCCGTTTTAACGGGTTTCTGCTTTCCGCAGCCTGGGAATTCATTCCTCGGCATATATGCCGCTGGCTGAGCCGACTGAGCAGTAGCAAGGCCAGCACTGCCTCGGTTACCGCGCTATTTTGTTAGAACTCATCAAGCCGCGGCGGGAGTGAGGCTATGTTGTCCCCTATTGGTTCTGCACAGCCTCGGCAAAGGCCACTATATTCTCTGGCGGAACATCGCGCGGGATGCCGTGGGTGGGTGCGACGATATAGCCCCCGTCCTTGCCGATGGTCTCGATCATCTGACGCACGATCCGTTTCACCTCGGCGGGTGACACACGCGGCAGCACTTGTTGCGTGCTGATGCCGCCATAGAAAGACAGGTGGTGGCCGTATTCCCGCTTGATGAACTCGACATCCATCACCTCCGGCTGGAAGGTATTGAAAATGTCCAGCCCCATGTCGATCAGGTCGGGGAACAGCTCTTGAATGGCCCCGCACGAGTGCTGCATAACATACTTGCCCGCGTCTTTGGCCTTCTGGTACATGATGGCTACCCTGGGCTTGATAAAGCGCCGCCAGAGTTTCGGCCCCATAATTAGGCCATTCTGCTGGCCCCAGTCATCGCCAAAGCGGATGCAGTCCAGGTCATACTGCACGACCTGATCCAGCACCTTGAGGTTAAACTCGAGGATTTTGTCCAGCAGGTCATCCACGAACCGGGGATGCAGCACCATGTCGCAGAGCAGGTTTTCCATACCGCGCAGCGTCCAGGCGCGCTCGAACATGGAAAAGCCGATCCCGCCGAAGCGAAACCGATCGGGGTAGTCGTCGACCAGCCCTTGCCATGTTTTGGCGTTGCGCTCCAGGTCAGGCTCCGGGAACTGGTAGGTCGTAATGTCCGGCTCTTTGATGAGGTATTCGTGGACGTTGCCGATGTCCTTGTCGATGGTGCGATTCCAGACGATGCCGAATTGATCTTGCCAAAAGTTGGGGCGCACCTCGACAAAGTAGCCGTCTTCCGCCCCCACCAGATGGTTGCCGAGCTTGGAGTAGAAATCGGGGTCGCCCAGATAGGCGGCGGTCTGGTTGTGGGCGTCAATGGTCAGGTCGATCTGCCAGGGGGTCACATCGGGTTGACGATGGGCCAGGGCAACAAGCACGCGCTCGCGGGGAGTGATGGTCATCGTTCGCCTCCTACGGCCTGGAGATAGCGTTACGTGACCAGTATAGTAGCGCGCGGCGAGAGGGTCAAGGGCGGAGAGGGTGATGTCGGCGGCCCACAAGTTGCGTCGATGTGACAAAACCTCTATACTAGGCTATCAAGTGGGATACACCACAAGGGCGATGCAGTGCGGGAGCAGCCAGGGGCGCGGCCGCTTGAGGCGTGTGCGGCTACTGGCCGATGAAAACCGCGCCTACGAGGCAAGCGGTGTCTGTCGCAGCCAGAGCATTCAACGATCCAGCTTCAGAGCGAGGCACGCCCTTGATTCACTCCAAGGAGGGTTTGGGATGCGTTTTTCTCATCTGTTTGGGCGGACGATTCGCGAAGTGCCGTCAGATGCCGATCTGACCAGCCACCAGTTGTCGGTGCGCGCCGGGCTGATTCGACAGCTTGCGGCGGGAATCTACAGCTATCTGCCCACCGGCTGGCGGGTGCTGCGCAAGATCGAGCAGATCATGCGTGACGAGATGGACGCCATCGGCGGCCAGGAGCTATTGATGCCGGTGGTACACCCCGCCGAGGTGTGGCGGGCCACAGGTCGGTACGACGCTCCCGCGCCTGGCCCGGCCCTGTTGCGTTTTCGCGATCGCACGGGGCATGATATGGTGCTGGCGATGACCCACGAGGAGACGGCCACCCACCTGGCCCTTCAAGAGATTGCCTCGTATCGGCAGCTCCCGCTGATGATCTATCAAATCCAGATCAAGTTCCGCGACGAGCCGCGCTCGCGTGGTGGGCTGGTGCGGGTGCGCGAGTTCACCATGAAGGACGCCTACAGCTTTCACGCCGATTTCGATAGCCTGGACGAGTTCTATCCCGCTATCTATCAGGCGTATCTCAGGATTTTCGCCCGCTGTGGCGTGCAGGTATTCCCGGTAGAGGCGTCCACAGGGATCATGGGCGGCTCGGCTTCGCACGAGTTCATGGTGATCAGCGAGGCGGGAGAAGACACGCTGATCCTGTGCCCCGGCTGCAACTATGCGGCCAACGCCGAGCTGGCCGATCTGGACAAGGGCGAGGGGGTGCGCGGGCCGGAGCAGCCGATGGAAAAGGTGCCCACGCCCGAAACCAAGACCATCGAGGCCGTTGCTAACCTGATCGGCGTCGAGAAGCGCCAGACGCTCAAGGCGGTGTTCTACACTATGCCCGACGGCGAGGTGGTTTTCGCCCTTATTCGGGGCGATCTGGACGTGAACGAGCACAAGCTGTCCAACCTGCTGGGCGGCGCGGAACTGCGCCCTGCTACAGAGGAAGAGCTAATCAACGCGGGCATCGTCCCGGGCTATGCTTCGCCGGTGGGGCTATCGGGCGTGCGGGTAATCGCGGATGATTCCATCGAGATCGGCAACAACTATGTGGCGGGGGCCAACGAGGCGGGCTATCACTACAAGAACGTCAACTATCCCCGCGATTTCCGCGTAGACATGATTGAAGACATCGCCCTGGCGCGAGAGGGGGACCGCTGCCCGCACTGTGACGCTACGCTCAAGGCGGTGCGCGGGATCGAGGCGGGCCACGTGTTCAAGCTGGGCACGAAATACAGCGCCGCCATTGCCGCGACCTTCCTCGACAAAGACGGGCAGGCCAAGCCGCTGGTCATGGGCAGCTATGGTATCGGCACGGGCCGCCTGCTGGCCTGCATCATCGAGCAGCACCACGACGACAAGGGGATTATCTGGCCGGTGAGTGTGGCCCCCTTTGACGTGCATATTGTCTCGCTGGGCGGGAACAACCCAGAGGTGCAAGAGGCCGCCGATGCGCTATACAAGCGTCTCACGGCTGCCGGGTATGATGTGCTCTACGACGATCGGGAAGAGACCGCCGGGGTCAAGTTCAACGATGCCGATTTGATCGGCATCCCGGTGCGGTTGACGGTTAGCCGCCGGACGGTGGCTGACCGGGCGTTCGAGGTCAAGGCGCGCTGGGAGGACGAGCGGCGCAGCGTGCCGATGGATGAGGTTGAACAGGCCATTGACGACCTGCTGGCGCAGGGCGCGGCCCGCGAGAGCGTCGCAGCCCAGGCGATGGTAGCGCAGGACGTAGAGCAGTAAGAGCAAGCGTTACCCCAGCGGGCTGCCGTCATGCTGGATGGCGCTATCTGGCTGGGGCTATGAATCGCCAACGAACGAGGCCCGACACAATTGTGTCGGGCCTCGTTTATGGCTGGACGTTGGTGCCAGAATCGGCGCGAGTGGGGCAGGCTCAGGGGAGGACCACCGCCAGCCCGACCAGCACGCCGAACATGGCGGCGGCCAGGATTCCGATGCGCTTCAGGTCGCTCAACACATAGCGGTACTCGCTGCGGAAATCTACCTCGCCAGAAGCCTTGGGCGTCGGCTCCTCGGACGCGGGTTTGGCTGTGGCCGCGCTGCTCGACGGGGCGGGCCTGGGCGCAGCGCCTCGCGTGTATTTCGTGCTTCTGGGCGCCGAATATCGGCGGTTGTTCTTGCCTTTTCTTGCCACGCTAGTTACTCCTCGTATGAACTGATACGATCAACCTGGCCGGTCAACTCGGCCACGACCACCACACGATGGGTGTCGATCAAGTACGGATAACAGGTAATCAAGGTCAGCGCCGGATAGTCCGTAGGGTCCATAAACTCGACCCGGGTTGGCGAAACGATCTCTACCCGGGTGACCACGTAACGATATAACACACCGTCCCAGGCGGCAAATACCTCGTCGCCCGGCTCCAACTTGTTCAGATGGCGGAAAATCTCGCCATATACGTCATTGTGGGCCGAGAGGACCGCGTTTCCCGTTTCGCCGGGGTTGGCGCTGCCCAAACGATGGCCGATGCCCTGTTTCAGGTCTTCCCAGCTATCCCCCGCGATAATGGGATTATCCACCTGGATCTTGGGGATCACCAACCGACGCGCCACCTCTGGGGTGGGGGTTGCTGTCGGTGCTATGGGCGATGTTGTTGTCGCTGGCTCTGCCGGGGCAGTGGGCGTATCCTCTCTGGCTCTCACCGTTGCCAGTGTATTCAACAGCGGCGGCGTCTGGTCTGCTGTTGGCGCCTGCTCCCCCGGTGTACTCCTGAGCGTTGGCCTGCTTCCGGGCAGAAGCAGTACCGCCGTGGCCGCCTCTGTAGGCGCTGCCTCTGTAGGCGCTGCCTGCGTCGGGCGCGCTGTGGCCGGTAAACTCGTCGGCGAGATGGTCGCGGTAGGTAGCATTGCCGTAGGCGTGGCCTGGGTTGGCTCGGAGACGATAGCCAGCGCGGCCTGCGTCGGCGTTGAAGCCATCTGCTGCTGGTTCGCTTCGCGGTTCAAGGTTCGCAGGTGCAGGTAGGACAGCCCCACGGCGACTAGCAGCCCCACGACGGCCAGAATCTCGACCAGGAGCAACACGGTATCTCGGATGCGCTGGCCCGTGGTGCGGCTGGTTTCCTGGATGGTAACAACAGCGCCCAGGGTGTCTGCCTGGCGTTTGTCGGGCAGCAGCCAATGCTGCGATTCGTCCAGGGGCACGACAGTCATCGAGCGGAAATAGCGGTCGCGATCATTGGCCCCCCGCCAGCTTTCGGGCGATTTGGGCGGTTTGGTAAGGTCCTCAGGCTGGGAGGCCAACTGGCGGCGCAGCTCAACCTCGGCCGCGAGAAAGCGGTCAGACTGGCCCCTGGCAAGAGCGCGTCGCTTCTGCCGCACCAATGATTCTAGCTCTTGCAGCGACCAATCGTTTTTGCGCTGGGCGCCGTCCATGCGATGCGAACCTCATTTCTGGTCGGACGCTCCGCAATCCACAACACGCGAGCGGACCACGTCTTGCCGTTTCCGTCTACACATTATAGAGGGGGGCGGGGGGGCTGTCAAAGCAGCCGCGCCGTCAAGACGGCGGCGCGGTCAAGACGGCGGCGCTCTATGTGAGGGACCGCCGGCATCCTGCCCAATGGCGCTAACATTTGATTGTCGATCACCCTCACCCTATCCCTCTCCCAG
>JAAYXX010000205.1 GCA_012515695.1 Chloroflexota bacterium | reverse complement strand
TGCCCCCAAGGGAATTCGAATCCCTGTCGCAGCCTTGAAAGGGCTGTGTCCTAGGCCTCTAGACGATGGGGGCTTTTCCCAGCAACGAGGTGCATTCTACCACGAATCGTTCTACAGGTCAAGTTGAACAAAACCACTTGAACCAGCCTGCAAGGCTAATCCCCCGGTACTACCCCGTACCCAACCAACAGACCTGCACTCGCCAAAGCTAAAAGCATTAACAACGTTATCAGGGCAGAGGCAGCAAGCATGGCCCAGTCTACCCTCGTCAGGTTGAGTCGGCGGTAGTATGTGCGACCAGGTAACGCGCCGAACGCCTTCGAGTCCATCGCAATAGACACTCGCTCCGCTTTACGAATCGCCCCGGCCAGCAACGGGACGGCATACCGCTGCAATTGCTCCCAGCGCCCCTTCAAGCTTGTCCGCTCTCCCACCCCGCGAATGCGGTGCGCCGAACGAATCACATCCAACTCGGTTCGCCACAATGGCAAAAAGCGGTACGCTACCAAAATCCCATACCCCAACCGGAAGGGGAAACGCACGTGCTGGATCAGGCTCAACACGAAATCGGTGGGGTCCGTAGTCGCCACGAAAATCAGGGAGAAAGTGACGATAGCCATCGTCCGCATGGTCAACGCAAACCCCACACGCAGCCCTTCCAGCGTCAGCCGGAAAGGCCCCCCCTCCCACAGTACCGTAAGACTGGTCCCCGATGGAGGATCGTAGAAAAAGGCGTTGCTCCCCAGCAGCCCCAACGCGCTCAACACGAAAAGCAGGGCAAGCGGACGCGCCACCTGGCGCAAAGGCACATGCCCCAACACGCGCAACGCAAGCAGCCCCAGCCCGAATAAGACCACCGGCGTCCACGGGTCAAAGGCCAGCGTGACGGCCAGCATGGGGATCATCAGGCTGACCAGCTTGAGCGTGGGGTTGCGCCCGTGCAAAAAAGAACTGCCCCCCTCATAGAACGCAAGCAAACCGTTCATGATGCGCGCTCCCTGTCACACGCCGACGGACTGGGAAGGCTGCCTGCCTCCAATCCAAAAAACGGGAACCAGTCTCGAATAGTCATGGGCAAGAACCCATCCGCATACCGCACGTCCATCTCTCTCGCCAGATCGTGCAGAGGCAGCGCCCGCAAAGACGCCGCCTGCAACAACTCCTGGTCTGCAAATAGCTCCTGCGTGGACCCAACGAATCGGATGCGCCCATCCACCAGCACAGCCACCTGCTCCATATAGTCGGCCACCAATTGCATGTCGTGGGTGATCACTACAATCGTCACCCCCTCTCGATGCAGCGCGCACAGTCGCTCCATCAGCGCCCGCGCAGTGTCCCTATCCTGGCCAAAGGTGGGTTCATCCAGCACCAGGACGCGCTGTCCGACAGCCAGCATCGTCGCCACACTCAACCGTCGCTTCTGCCCCTGGCTCAACGCAAAGGGATTGCGCCTTCTGTGCGCCTCCAGCCCAAAGGAGTGCAGCAATTGCTCCACCACGGCCTCAATCTCGGCTGCGGGCCGATGCCGTACGCGCAGGCTGTAGGCCAACTCATCGTCCACGTGCTGCTCGACGAATTGGTGCTCCGGGTTCTGGAACACATACCCCACTCGCTCGGTGATCTGCCCCGTCGTCAACCCGGTGATGTCGTCGCCCAGCAGGAACACTCGCCCAGCCGGGGGGCGTAGGATGTCGGCGAAATGCGACGCCAACGTCGTCTTCCCGGACCCATTCGGCCCCACGATAGCGAATAATGCGCCGTCAGGCACGCCCAGCGGCACGTTGCGCAGAACCTCGACGCGGCCACCATACCCAAACGTCAGGTCATCCACCTGGATAGCCATCTGCGCCCGCGTTTTTTGCGCTGCGCCAATAGTGGCCGCCGGTCGCGCTACAACATGCCGCACCAGCAGGCTCTTTAGCGCGCTCGCCGCCTCGCCCACCGTCAAGGGCAGCCGCGCAACCGGCAACCCGGCCGCGCGTAGCTTGTGCCCCAGCGCCGTGACCTGCGGCAACCAGATGCCCATTTGATCCAGTTCGTCGTCCCTGCCATCCAGCACGTCCCCTGGCGTTCCTTCGCCAAACACAGTCCCGTCAGAAGCCAACAGCAGAACGCGATCCACCAGATCGATCAGATCATCAAGGATATGTTCGATCAGGATAATCGTCAGACCGGGCTGCTCCTCCCGCAGCCTTCGCAGCAGTTGAAAGAACTCGCGTCGCGAGGCGGGGTCCAGGTTGGCCGTCGGCTCGTCTAGAAACAGGATGGCAGGCCGCCGGGCCAGCGCACAGGCCAGCGCCAGACGTTGCTTCTGGCCGCCGCTCAAGCGGTCTACCCGCTCATGCCGCCGCTCATGCAACCCAACAGTTGTCAACGCCTCGCTGATTCGGCCCACCATCTCTTCATACGGGATAGCCAGGTTCTCCAGCCCAAAAGCTACCTCGTCTTCTACCGTCAGCATACAGAACTGCGCTTCAGGGTCCTGGAAAACCATGCCAATCTTGGCTGTGCGCGCTCCGACGTCCATCTCGGCTGCATCGCGCCCATCAATGAGGATTTGCCCTTGCATCATTGCGGGCACAGAATGCGGGATCAAACCCGCCAGACACAGGCCCAGCGTACTCTTGCCGCTCCCACTCGGCCCCAGCACCAACCAGGTTTCCCCCTGCTCGATGCTGAAACTGACATGGTTTAGGGCGTTCTGCTCTGTGCGGGGATATCGTGCGCTCAGGTCACGCGCTTCTAAGAGAGACATACCTTACCCTTCCATCCGCGCCCGACCCAGCGCAGTGTTGTCCAGCACACCAGTCGCCGCGAGCGCGTCGCCGATCCACTTGCCCAGCACACCGGAGAAAAACGCCGCCGAGATACACCGGGCAACCAACATCATCACCAGCACGCTAGGCTCAAGCGTGTTATACCAAAAGGCATAGTCCACCACCCAGCTACCCAGCGCCGCCGCTGCTGCTGCTACCACCAGCGTGAGCAGGTCATAGTGCCGATAGCCACGCACGGCAAACACCACTTCCGCCAGGCCACCTTGTGCCAGACCAGAGACCAGTACGGACAGTCCCCACTCGGACCCCAGCAGCATCGAGATGAGAGACGCGACCAACTCGGCTGCCACAGCCGCGCCCGGCTTGCGCACAACATAGGGCACTAGCGCGGCTGCCAGAAACCAGAACCCGTAAAACAAATCGTGCAGCGCCATCCCATAGCCGGGTATTGCCTCTAGCGCCCCCGTGACCTTCCAGCCCGTCAACCCCCAGGCGAAAAACAACACGCCTACCGCGCCCGACAAGATCGCCGCCAGCACCGATTCCCACGTAGACCAGCGCCCAATGATCCCCCGCGAACCTACAGCGGCCCCTGTTGCCACCCCAATAACTGTGAACACCACTACCATCAAGACGCTTCGCGCCGTCTCGTACTCTT
Organism: Chloroflexota bacterium; assembly: GCA_012515695.1. GTDB lineage: Bacteria > Chloroflexota > Anaerolineae > UBA1429 > UBA1429 > JAAYXX01. The sequence continues at coordinate 4,707 of JAAYXX010000205.1, read as the reverse complement.
CGCCACGCGTGGCTAACAGGTAAACGATCAACGTCGCCAGACCCACGACAATCCCCCACAACACGATCCGCATACTGCTCTTGCTGTCCGATGATGCTTCCATGTCCTGCCTCCTGCAAGTGTAATGGAAAATTAAAGGCCGCCTGACCTTGTTCATGTCAGACGGCCTACATAAGCATCCTAGCTCCCTACGCCGGCATTACCCAGGTCAGGTTCAAGGGGTCGAGACATCAATAGGGCCTCCTCTCAGCCGGGCTTACCCAGCTCCCCCATATGCGATTGTAGCCTCAGTATATACGAGCCAGCCGCCTCTTGTCAAGCGATGGCGAGGCCATCGCACCACTTGACCGCCCTCTTCTTCCGTGCTAAAACACCAGTCAACATCCACCATTCTCACGGGAGTATCCGCCATGATCATTGACGCCCACATCCACCTTTGGGACCGGCTGCACGGCGACGACCTCGGTATAGAGCGCGAGGCTCTCTCTTGGGGCCGGGCGCGCCAGAATGGCAAGGTCTACTATGCGGCTCCCCCCTCCTTCAAGGACAGCCGCAGCACCTATGAACTGGCCCTCGCCCACATGGATTGGCTGGGCATTGACCGGGCCGTCGTTCTGCAAGAGTTCATGGATGGGAAACAGGATGACTATTTATTCGAGGTGCGCGCCGCCTGCCCGCACCGGTTCTCCTGCATGGCCCTGTTCGACCGCCATTACTATGATGACCCCTTGGGGTCTTTTGAAAAGGCCATCGTTCGCGGCAAGCTTCAGGGCTTGCTCGTCAAAAGCCCGGTCCCCTTCCCAGAACTGGTCACGCCTCGTCTGCTGCCCCTCTGGCAAGCCTGCGCCGAGCGTGCACTCCCTATCGTGCTCAAGAATGGCAAATCTGCCGAGATTCGCAGGCTGATCGCCGCCGTGCCTGGCGTCCGGCTGGTGCTTTCCCACTTTGCCGGAGTGCTGGAGGACCCAGAGGACTATGAAGAAAAGCTGCGCCTGACAGCCTCGGAACCCAATGTAACAATAGATAGCGGCGCTTTGACCTATCTCCAGCGGTACCCCTTCCCGCTGGCAAAGGAAAAGCTGCACGAGGCCGTCGAACTCGTCGGCGCGAGCAAAATCGCGTGGGGTTCCGATTACCCCCGCCCCGGTCTGGTCGCCGATTCCAGCTACAAGCAACAACTCGAGTTCATCACCGTCGACTGTGATTTCCTGACAGACGAACAACGCGAGCAGATCTTGAGCGGAACCGCACTGCGCGTTTACCAGTGGGATTAGCCCCACCTTACCGCTCACCAACTACCACATGGCAAAGGGAGGTGCTCCAATGGACCCGAGAACACGCATAGCGATCATCGGGTGTGGCGGGATCGGCCACACGCACGCCAGGGCGTACGCGGCCAATAGCGATGTGTGTCAATTGGTCGCCTGCGCGGACGTTGCCCCCCAGGCAGCGGACTCGATGGAGCGCGAGTTCGGTTGCGCCGCCTACCAGGACGCCGCCGCGATGCTTGACGACGTCCGCCCCGACGCCATCAGCATCTGCACCCCGCCTTCCTCGCACTTGCCCATGACCCAACTGGCCGCCGAGCGAGGTATCGCCGTCTTGTGCGAAAAGCCCCTCACGCGCAACCTGCCAGAAGCCCAGCAGATGGTGGAACTGGTGCAAAGCAGCGACATACTCTTCATGAACGGCCTCTGCCATCGCTTCCACGGACCGGTGCAGCAGGCGCGTCAGATCATCCAGGAGGGGCGCTTGGGCCGGGTGATCCAGTTCCAGAATCGCTTTGCCTTTCGCTTCCAGGGCGTAGAGCAGCGATGGTTCACCGATCCCGAAATAGCTGGCGGTGGCATCCTGCTAGACACTGCCGTGCATTCGCTCGACCTGTTCCGCTTTCTTGTGGGAGAGGTCGCCACGGTCTGCGCCCAGATCAGCACGACCCTGCCCATCCAGGTAGAGGACAGCGCCACTTTGCTGCTTCGCAGCGTGGACAACGTCATCGGGGAAATCTCCTGTAGCTGGGTAACGCCACCGGGCGAGGCAATCGTGCGCATCTATGGGACGGACGGCACGCTGGGAATCGACTACAGCCGAGAGCCAAACCTGCGCTATTGCCTGGCTGGGGGCGACTGGGTACCCGTCCCCTTTGAGGGGCCAGACCGCTTTGCCGCAGAAACGCGCCATTTCGTCGAGTGCGTCCGCGATGGCCGCCAGCCCCAGGTAACGGTGCAAGACGGCGCGCGCGCCATCGCCCTGATTGACCAGGCCTACGCCAGCGCAACACGCGAATCGGGCAACCAGTTCTCGGAAGCTGCCCGGTAGAGAAACACACCAGAGAGGGAGACCATGCTATCTGTCCAAGACCGACCCGTGCGCCTTGCCATTCTGGGGGCAGGCACCATAGGTACCATTCACGCCCTCTGCTCCCTGGAGGCCCCTGAAGCGACAGTGACCGCCGTTTGGAGCCATACATATTCAAGGGCGCAGGCCCTTGCCCAACGTCTGGATTGCGCTGCCTACGCCTCGCTGGAAGAGGCTGTTACCAGCCCCGACGTCGACGCTGTGCTGGTCTGCACGCCCACTTTTCTGCACGAGGAGCACGCCCTCAAGGCCATCGCCGCCGGAAAACACGTCATCTGCGAAAAGCCCCTCGCCCGCGACCTCCCGAGCGCCTCGCGGCTGATTGCGGCAGCCCAACAGGCTGGGGTGCTGCTCCTGGTGGCCCATGTGGTGCGCTTTTCCCCCGATTTTTGCCAGTTGCGCGACGCGGTTCGCGCTGGGGCCGTGGGCCAGCCCGCCGTGGTGCGTATGTCGCGGGCCAGTTCCTTCCCCCACGGCAGCCAGGAATGGCACAACCAGCCCGCTCTCAGCGGTGGCGTCGTGCTCGATATGGGTATCCATGACCTGGATTGGCTCCTTTGGACATTTGGCCCGGCGCGCCGTGTCTATGCGAAGGGGCTATATGGGCGCGGCCTGGATTGCCTCGACTATGCCCTGCTTACCATCCGGTTGCAGAACGAGACTATAGCCCACGTCGAATGCTCCTGGGCCGAGCCAGAGGGCTTTCGCGTCCACGGCGAAATCGCCGGAGACGCCGGTCTGCTCGACTATGACAGCCTCAACTCGACCGCCCTGTCCATTGACCTGCGCCAGCCACCAGAAACGCCCCCCGGGGTGAACGTCCCTACCAGCTTTACAGCCGAAAGCCCCTATGTTACCCAGTTGCGCCATTTCTGCCGGTGCATCCAGGGTCAGGAGCAACCGCTGATCACCCCTCAAGAGGCGTACGAGTCGCTGCGCCTGGCCCTGGCGGCTCTCGAATCTATCACCACCAACCGCCCTGTCCAGTTGGATGAGGAGGCAGACCCATGCGCATCGGCCTGATCAGTTTCGACCACTTGCACGCTCTGAGCTATCTGGCTGCCCTGCGAGCCATTCCGCACGTCGAACTCGTGGGCGTTGCCGACCAGGACCCGGAGCGAGGCGCGCGCATAGCGCGCGAGCGGGGCGTCGCGTTCATCGAAAGCCTGGATGAACTACTTGACCGGGCAGACGCCGTCATTATCACGTCCGCCAACGCAGACCACTGCGCGATGGCCCTCCGCGCCGCCGATGCAGGGGTAGCCGCCCTGGTGGAAAAGCCCATCGCCACGACCCTCCAGGACGCACAAGCCATGCTCGACGCCTTCGAACGCAACAACATCGTGCTGGGGACCGCATTCCCCTGCCCCTTTAGCCCCGCTTTCGAGTCTCTACAGCAGGCAGTCCGCTCCGGCGAGCTGGGTAACCTCCTGGCTGCCAGAACCACCAACAGGGGCAAGATGCCCGGCGGCTTTTTCATCCAGTTGGAGCGTTCAGGCGGCGGAGCTGTCATTGACCATACTGTCCATGTAGCCGACCTGTTGCGCCGGATCACCGCCAGCGAGGCCGTGCAAGTGTACGCCGAAATCGGCCACGGCCTCTATCACCAGGAATGGGACGATAGCGGCCTGCTGACCATCGAGTTCGCCAACGGCTGCTTTGCCACGCTCGATTGCAGTTGGAGCCGCCCCGCCAGTTACCCCACCTGGGGCGATGTCACCCTGCACGTAGTGGGCGAAAAAGGTAATGCCAGCGCCGACCTCTTTGGGCAGCATGTGCATCTTTACCCTGCCGATGGCATACCCGAGTGGCGCGCCTGGGGCTCGAACCTGGACACCCTCATGATCGCCGACTTTTGCCAGGCGGTTGCAGAGCGTCGCCCTCCCCGTAGCACCGGCGACGACGGCCTTCGCGCACTCGAGATTGTCTTGGCCGCTTACCAGTCTGCGAAAGAGAAACGCCCCGTCCGCATGGAGGAGATTCGCGCATAGGGCCGCGCCAATCCAACCAGCCAGACACGCAAACAGCCGGACCGTGATACGGTCCGGCTGTTGATTGTCAGCTATTGGCCCGGCAGGCAGGCCGAGTGATTACTCTTCCACGTCGTCGACTATCGGGATTTCAGGCTGCTTCTTTCGCCATCGTGTCGAGATACGCTTCTCCAGTCGTGACAGCCAGTGCAAATCAGCAAACACCAGCACACTCCCCAGTACAGCGAGATAGTATATGCCCATCCCCGCAGCCATCCCCAGGGCAGCATCCGCCCAGAGCGCGGCCGCAGTCGTCAGCCAACGTACTTCTCCCTGCGCCCGCAGGATCACCCCGGCGCCCAGAAAACCCACGCCTCCC
>JAAYXX010000204.1 GCA_012515695.1 Chloroflexota bacterium | reverse complement strand
GGCGCGCCATGCATGGCGACGCAAGGGTTGGTGCAGTTTCAACTGCCTACGCAATGGCACGTCGGGTTGCCGCAGTAAATAGCCAATCTTTACCGCCGCTTACAGGTAGGGCTGAAGCAGGGTGAGGATTTGCGCCAGCGGGGCCACGTCGTCCTGGTCAAACTGGGCCAGCTTGTCCGAATCTATGTCCAGCACGGCCACCACGCGCTCGCCAGCCATCACGGGTAGGACGATCTCGCTCTTGGAGCGCGAATCGCACGCGATATGGCCGGGGAACTGCTCGACATCGGGCACGACCACCGGCTGCCGGGTGGTGGCGCAGTGCAGGCAGACCCCTCGCCCGCGTAGCACCTGGCAGGCCACCGCCCCTTGATACGGGCCGACGTGCAGCTCATCGTCGGCGGCCACGAAATAAAAGCCGGTCCAAAAGTGATGGGGCATCTTGGCGTGCAGCACCGCGCAAATGGTAGCCATCGCCGCGATGAGGTTGGGCGATTTCCCCTCAACAAGCTCTTGCAGTTGGGCATAGATACGCTCATAGCGCCCTGCTCGGCGCGGATCAATCATGATGGGTCCTTTCCTGGTGCAAATTCCCCCGTATGTTAGCCCATCCCTTTCAGAAGGGCAAAACGCGCCGCCGCAACGAGAGTCGCGGCGGCAGCTTGAGGGACCCGGGTATAGCCCTTAAGGCTGCGGCGGTGCGCCAGCATCCTCTGGAATGGGCGGCCCATCTGGAATATCTCGCAGCGTGTCGCAATCTACCATATGCACATCATCCCAGACATGGCCCTCCGCCTCGAACGTCGGGATGTCCTGAATCCACCGTTTATAGCCCGTCTCGATGCGGTAGATATGGTCCGAGTCGGGACACTTGAACAGCACATGGATAGGCTCGCCCTGGGGAAACTCGGCGATAAACGCGTCTTCTACCATGTGTACGTTGTGCCACTGGTAGCCCAGCAACTCGAACGCTTGCAGGCTGCTGATCCAGCGCAGCGCGCCATCTTCCAGCACATAGACATCAGGCCCCTCGCCCTTGACCAAAAGACCGTCTCGGATGACCAACGCCCGCTCGTCGGGTGCAACACGTGCCAGGCTGACGCCATAGCGGAACAGCGGGATATTGACGATGACGGCCAGGGCCGCCACCAGCAGAAAGAGCCGCCTGAGGGTCTGGCCGAACCCGATGGAAGCTACCCGTGGCGCTGGCTCCCAATCCGCCTCGCCTGGTTGTGGGGCGCGCTTTTTGCTGGGGGGCGGGCTGGGCTGTTGCGGCTTGGGCTGCTGCGGGGCCACGCTGCCCGGCGCGGGAGCAGGGCGGGGCGCGGCGGCAGGAGCGGGAGCCGTGGCGGGCTTGGGCGATGGTTGGGGCGTTGTGGCGGCGCGGCGCTCGGCCTGGCGCTCTTCCAGCGCATCCACCAGCAGGTCGAGCAGCTTTTCCCACGTTTCGCGGCTATTGCGTGGCTGATTGTTCGTCATCATGCTCTCCTAGCGCACCACCCAAAAGCCCAACACCTCGCCAATGCTGGCCATGACGTTGGTGTAAAAGTTGCCGCCAATGTCGCGGAAAAGCTCAAACTCCAGGCTGGGCGCGCCCACAAAGGGCCGCAGGGTCCAGACCATCTGCGTGCCCACCAGCGCATAGAGCACGATCCACAGCCGCATAATGTTGCGCCGTTTCCCCGCTCCTTCGGCGCTATCCGACACGATGCTCAACCCCTCGCTCAGAAACGCCACGCCTCGAAACCCCGCCACGGTGAAAATGATCACGTTGAGTAGCTTGAAAAACGCATAGTTGCCCGTGGTCACGAGGAAAAACAGGGTGACAGGGGCCAGGGCCAGCAGAATCACCGACGTGACGGTGATAGCGGTCAGGATGAGGGCCACGCTCTGGGAGATGTTCTGGTTGGAGCCAAAGAGCACATGGAAAAAGTAGAGCGTGGGCGCGGTGATGAGCAGGGTGGAAAAGAAGAGAAAGGGCAGCTTGATGGCCGAGGAGAGTGACTGTAGCAGGCTGTGGCTCGCCCCCAGCACAGCGCCATAGACGATCAGGAACGCGATGCTGGCAGTTGCCATAGCGCGTATTTTGGGACCGATGTTCTTCTTGTCGCGGATTTCGATGAAAAAGTGGTGCCGGTTACGCAAGATTTCTTCAATGATGTCGAATACCCGCATTAGACAATCTCCTTTTGTGTTGATGCTGGATGTAGTCGCCCGAGTGCGTGGCATATCCTGTCCTCAAGGACGCCAGTGTTTGACCAATAGTTCCGCGTTGCCAACTGGCGCCACCAACCCCCACATTTTGCTCCTCAGCCTGGACGAACAAGCCACTATTGCCCCTGGACAGGGGTAAGTTTGGGACGGCATATGCTTATTGCCATGTTTGCGGTTTTCGCTTGCTGCTTGTGCCCGAGCTGTTGCCGGGGTTGCTATTTTGCGTTGACATGGCTATGGTAAGAGCTACAATCTGCATCTACCAAAATTGCTAACCGGGGGTGAACGTCATGGCACACGCCCAAGGCCGCATAGACCTGCGACCCAAGAGTGTGGCAAACAGACTCGTTCAGCGATGGAAGCTCAACCCGAATTACCATTTTGTGCGCGATGTCTTGGGCCTCATCTGGGGGCACAAGCTCTTTGGCGTGGCGATTATCATTGTCACTATTTTTCAGGAAATCGCCGCTTTGTGGCCGGTCAGCCTGCTGGGGCAGTTCGTGGACGGCCTGCAAAGCGGAGACATCGGGAATGTCGTCTGGCTTTTCCTGGGGGCCAGTGCTCTGGCTCCGGCTATCTCTCGCGCCAATGTGATCCTGCGTCACAAGATGTTCTACGAGACGGACTATACGACGCGAATAGACCTGACCTTGCGGGTGGCCGAGCATGGCGATAGCGCCTCTGATGCCGAGCGCGCCGGAGCGGCCCATACCCGGGTGGTCAACGCAGTCAGCGGCATCACCAACGCCACCTATCACATCCTGGGCAGCTTTACGCCGGTGATCATCAAGATTTTCGTTGTTTCCGGCAACCTGCTGACCTACAATCGGTTGCTGGGTCTGGCCTATCTGGCCAGCCTGAGCGTACCGATCCTCATGACCGGCGTGTTCAACTCGAAATTGCGCGTTCTGCGCGATGCCCAATATGAGGTAATGAGCGAAGCGTCGGGTTCTGGCATTCGCGCAATCAGCGAAAAGGGATGCGGGACGGCCCGCGAGCGCTTTGTGCAGGTGATGCGGGAAAGAACCACGATCCTGTTCAACCTGCTGTTCAAGCACCAGTTTTTCCTGCACATCCGCGAGATAGCCCTGGTCGGCAGCCAGTTCCTCATCATCTTTATGGCGCTTGGGATGCGGGAGCAGTTGGGCCTGACGCCCGGTGATTTCACCAGGATTATCGGCTATACCACGCAGGTAGCGGCTGCCTTTATCACCACCGCTTCGACACTGGACGCCATCGTCAGCTATAGCCGGGCCTATCATATCTACGCCCAGGCCCACGAGCACTAGGTGCGCTTGTTATTCCCAGCCCCAGTCCATCCGCCGCGCATATTCCTCCGCAATGGGACGCAGTTGGCGAATGACCTGCTCCGGCTCGTCTTGCGGGGTCAGGTTGAACACCGGCGCGACGATCACGTCGGGCGCCATCTGTTCCATCACGGCGCGGAACCAGCTTGCCGGGTCGCCGTGGTCGCGCTCCCAGTAGAGGTAGATGAACGCCTTTTTCCGGAGGGATTGCTTTAGCCTGGGCAAATCCTGGTGGCTGTAGGTGTCCGACAGGTCAATGGAACGTGGTGAGATGGGATGGGCCACGTATGCCGCATGACAGGGGTTGGGGCCGCAGTTGTGCAGCCCGCCCGCGCCAAACTCGCCCAGGATGCGCGCATGATAGGGCGCAGAGAACTCGGCATAGATATCGGGGCCAAAGTTGGCGCTGATGTCGTCGCTCACGTGCCCCTTCATCCCCTCAGGGAACCAGGTGTCGGGAAAGTCGGTGGTGGTGATGTTCTCCTCGCCGCCTGCCGCCTCGATCCCGGCCCGGATGGTGGCCACAAATAGCGTCTGGATTTTGTCCAGCAGCCTGTGCAGAGCCTCTGGCGCGGTGTAAAAGGCCATCAGTAGCTCGGTGACGCCAATCAAATCCGCCGCCACGTTCACCCCTCCGGCGGCATCCAGCAACGACACGGGAATAAACCCTTCGCCCGCCTCGGCGAACAGCCGAATCCGCCGCAATCCCTCTGGCAGCCAGCCGTCGCGGTAGGGGTCGGGAATCGGCAGGTCGTCTACCTGGCTTTCCAGATCGTGGATGATCTTGTTCTTGACGCCCGGTGTCTGGCTGGTGCTGTCTCCCCAATAGTATTCGGACCCAAAGGCGCTGGCCAGGCAGGAGCAGCCCACGTCGGGCCGCATGGCGGGGATCCAGTCGCTGGAAGGGGCCAGTTGCCATGTGCCCATCGCCGAAGCGAGGGCCGCTTTGAGTTGTTTGTCCCCGTCGAGGAACTGCTCGCGCACGGTGTACGCGGTGGGGATGGCTACGCGCACATCCAGGGGGATGCGCTCAACCGGCTGCCCGGCCCACAGCCGCCGCCACAGGGCCTTGCGCCGCTCCAGTTCCTCTCGCATCCAGGCATGAATCTCTAGCATCCGTCACCTGCCTCTTTTGGGAAATAGATTAAAGTGAGGTAAATGGCTACAGGAATCTTCTCGCCAGCAAATCCCCCTCACCTCCCTCACCCCCGGCTCCTACGGAGCCGCCCCCTCTCCCCCTGGGAGAAAGCGGCATACATGCCGGTGCCCCGGAGAGGCGGATGAGGGGGGTTGGGCGCTCAGACCCTCACCCCCCGCCCTTCGGGCGGCCCCCTCTCCCAGGGGGAGAGGGGGCTTGCCGCCCAAAGGCTATTTGTCCAGCGGGATGCGGCGGGGGCGCAGGGTGTAGCCGTTATCGGTGGGCGGGGTGGTGCGAAACTCGATCTTGACCAGCCGCGCCGCCACGTAGGCCACCCACATGAACAGGATAGGCACGAGCACCCGAAATTGCCGCTCATACGCGCTCAACAGCGAGCTGCCCCCCAGGGCGATCAGCCCGAACAGCGCCAGCGCATACACCGCATAGGGGATCAGCTTGCGCCCCAGCCAGGCGGGATACAGGGAAAACACCACCGCCATAAAGATAAACATGTTGGGCAGCAGGTAAAAGTAGGTGGTCAGCTTTTGGGGTGTGTAGGAATAGGGATAGTTGAACAGCAGCCGCCCCATGTTCGCCATCCAGTTGATCACAAACTTTTTGGGGTTGGCGCGGATGTTCTCGATGGCCGCTTGCCGATAGGCCGCGTCCTTTTGCAGACTATCCAGCCCGGCGATCTCGTCCAGGAACGCGCCGTGGTTCTCCGCCAGTCCAGGGGTAGAGTAGACCGTCCGGCTCATGAACCAGTCGCCCCACTCGCCTTCGTAGGGGGTGGACATCCAATACAGCGACATGCCCCCCGAATCCCCCCAGTAGAACAGCTTGCCTGTCAGGCTATAGGTGTAGCCCAGGTAGGGCAGGCAGACGACCAGCGCCACGACCAGCGCCAGCACGGTTTTCTGGTGGGGCAGCGTGCGCTTGAATGCATAGACCAACAGGGCCAGCAGCAGGGAGGCGGCCAGCACGTATCCAAAGAAAATCTTGGTCAGGCAGAGGAATCCCAGCGCCAGACCGGCGGCGATTGCCAGCCCCCACCGTCGGCGGCGCCCCTCGATCTGCAACCGGCAAAAGTAATAGAGCAGCGCCGCCACCAGGAAAAAGGTCAGCGATTCGGTGATCAGCAGGTGCGCCTCGGCCATGAATGAGGGGTACAGCCCCAGCAGGTAGGCGAACAGCCGCGCCGTCTTTTCGGGGACGTAGAATTGCAGCGCCTCGTAGAGAAAAAGCACTGCCCCGATCAGGAATAGCGCGTTCAGCAGCTTGGCATAGAGCCAGGGGATGCCCAGCAGCACAAAAGGTGTCAGCACCAACGGGTAGCCGGGGCCATTCCACAGGTTGATCTCGTCCGCCGGGGAGTAGAACCCTTGCGCCAGGTTCTCGGCGAACCACACATAGCGCCCCTCGTCGCCCTGAAACGAATCCGAAGCAAAAGACAGCACGACCAGGACATAGAGGATCAGGAGAGGGACAAAGCGCAGATACCTTTTCATGTTGGGTATTCCATGCCTCAGACGGGTCTGGACGAATACGATGATGGCGGCCACGCGGCCCACAAACCAGGATATCGCTACTGTGCTACGCGCCGATTATAGTACGCAGGTGTTCCACTGCCAAGCGCGGGCTGGACAGCAGCGGGGCGGCGCGTTCGGCCTCTGGTATCTGGTCCGCCAGCCGGGCCATAGACGCCTGGGCCAGCAAAACCACGTCGTTGCGGCTCATCAGCAGCCGTAGCATATCCAGCACCAGCCGGTCATGCGCGGCCAGGTCGCCCGCGAACATGGCGGCATACGCCTCTTTGTTCAGGAGCGGGTCCACCTGCACGTCTTGGCCCAGTTCGGCGGCCCGGGCATACACCAGCTCCGTCGTGGGCTTGAGCGTGGTGGGGGCGGTCGCGGCCACGCCGATGCGCCTGCCCATGCTGATGGCCTTGTTTACCATCGGCTCATCCACCTTGAGCGCCGGGATGTTCACCACCAGCCGGGCGGTATCTACGCAGGGCGAGATGGAGGAGCAGGTACACTGGAATGCCACGGCTCCCCCTTGCTCGGCGGCCACGGCGTGCTCGGCCACCCGCCGGTGGATAAACGGCGACAGGCCGCCCTGATCGAGCACGATCTTGAGCGCCATGCCGTCTACGATATGCACCGGCTCGACATCATCGGGAAGAATCTCTTTGGCTAACCGCTGGAAGGGGTCTACCAGCGAAGGGACTGTATGGAGAAAGGCCACCATTCTGGGCATATGTATGCTCCGTGTGCGTAAGCTAATCAGGGAAGGCGATGGGGAGGGGTACTCCCCATCGTCCAGTCAGACGCCAATACCCGGCGGTTGATGAGTTTTAACAAAATAGCTCGGTAACAGCCATTAGGATGGGCGGTTGAAACCGCAGCAACCTTTGCATCGCCAGCTTGCTGGCGCGTCGCCCTTCGGCGACTGGCTCCCTAGCCTGCGAAGGCAGGCGCGCCAACTTGTTGGCGATGCAACGGTTGGTGCAGTTTCAACTGCCTATGCCGATGCAATGGTTGGTGCAGTTTCAACTGCCTACGCGATGACACGGCGGGTTACCGAAGTAAATAGTAAATCTCCATAAACCGCCTATTAAACGTTCGCCGTTTCTTGCCAGGTCTGCCGCACAAAGCGGGCGGCATCCACCACGCCTTGCCGCCCCTGCCGGGCGTTTTCCTCCATGCAGATCCAGCCGTCCCAGCCTGCCTGATGCAGGCGGCGGAACAGGGTGGCAAAGGGGGCCAGGCCGGTCCCCAGCAGCACGTGTTGCAATTCGCCGCGCACGGCAGTGTCGGCGGCATGTACGCTTACCACCCGGTCAATGATCTGATCCAGCAGGGCCAACGGGTCCTCAGCAAAGGCTGTGGCGTTGGCCGTGTCGAAATTGATTCCCAACCCCACATCCGCCGTAGCGCGGGCAATCTCTAAAAAGATGTCCGGGGGTTGGGAGAAATCGGTATACTGCCAGGCCCCCGGCTTGCCGTGGTTCTCGTAGACCAGGGTTACGCCAGAGCCGCGTGTGCTTTCTACCAGCTTGCGTAGGCCCTCCACAGCCCAGGCGATGCCCTCCTCGCGGCCAGTCTCCGGGTGGGCTTGCCCGGCGGTCACTCGCAGCAGCCGCCCCCCCAGGGCCGCCGTCACGGCGACGGCTTCTTGTTCCAGGGCCAATTCTCGCTCGCGTTGCCTGGCGTCGGGATGGGTGAAATCGGGATAGGTCGTGACCATCGCCACCGACATACCGGCGGCCTCGATGTCACGGCGCAAGGCGGCCAGCGCAGCAGGCGAATGGTCGGGGGTGAACAGGATGCTCAAGTCAATGGCATCCAGCCCGATCTCGGCGCCCATGCGCGCCCACTCGCCCACGCTCATCTGACCGTTGATGATCTCGTTGAAAAAGGAGACGGGCAAGCAACTCAGTTGCATGATTAACTCTCCACTAATGGGCGCATGTAGGCCAGCGTTTCCAATCCGGCGGTGTCGGCGTCTGGCTTGGGCAAGAGTTCGGCGGAAAGGTACTTGTCATAGCCGATCTCGCGCAGGGTTGCCACGATAGCGGCAAAATCCACCAGCCCACGACCCGGTGGCAGGCGGTTGTTGTCGCCCAGATGCACGTGCCACAGCTTGCCAGCGGCCATTGCCCGGCGGAACGGCTCCGTCCAGGAGGATTCCTCGAACGTGGCGTGATAGGTGTCAATCAACACACCCAGCGCGGCGTGGCCTACCTCTTCGGTAAAAGCCAGCGCATCATTGAGGTTGTTGATCAGGTCATTCTCGTAATGATTAAGCGGCTCGATGACCAGGCGCACGCCCTTGGCGGCCGCGTCTTGAGCGCCTTCGCGAAGGATGCTGGCGAGCCTGGCCCGCGCCCCCTCGCCCACCGAGGCGGCCTTGCCGCGAAAGCTGCCGATGGTCACGATGGGCGCGCCCATCGCGGCGGCAAACGCGATCAGGTCGTGCATGCGGCTCTTGGCCTGCTCGGCTTTTTGCGGGTCGCTGTGCAGCAGCGTCAGGCCGGTAGCAAAGGCCATCCCGCCGCTGGCAATAGCGGATACTTCCAGGTTGTACGCCTCAATGCTCCGGCGCAGGGCAGCAGCGTCCAACTCCACGGGGTTGATGGTGATCAACTCCAGGCCGTCCGCGCCCCATTTGGCGGCCTTGTCGAGCTTTTCGTCCAGCGTGCCGGAAAGCAGCGCCACCGGCACGGTCGGTCCAACGTCGGGGGTCTGTATACACAGGGATAGTTTCATGGTTTCACCTCTATTACTGAATTTGGGACTCGAATGCTTGCATGGAATCATGCAATATTTGCATGATCTCGTCAATCTGTTCCTTGGTCGTGATGAGCGGGGGAGCCATCAGAATGGTGTCTCCGGCCACGCCGCGCACAGTGCCCGCGCAGGGATAGGTAATCAGGCCGCGCTGGAAGGTCAACTCGGAGAAGCGGCGGGACGTCTCGTTCTGGGGCGGGAACGGCTCTTTGGTGGCCTTGTCCTGCACAAACTCGAACCCGATCATCATGCCCTTGCCGCGCACGTCTCCGATGGTGCGATACGACAACAAGCTCTGCAACTGCTCCAGGAAGTACGCCCCCACGACGCGCGCATTCTCCACCAGGTTGTGCTGCTGGATATACTTGATGGTCTCGATGGCGGCGGCCATGCCGATCACGCTGGCGTTGAGGGTATGCCCAGCGCGGAAGTGGGCGTTGTTGTTTTGCAGCGTCTCCCAGATGTCCTTGCGGGCCATCACAGCGGCTACGGGGAAATACCCGGCGGTCAGCGACTTGCTCATGGCGATGATGTCCGGCGTGATACCCCAATGATCCACGCCCCACATCTTGCCCGTGCGCCCCAGGGCGGTCATAACCTCGTCCACGATCAAGAGGATGTTGTACTTGTCGCAGATTTCGCGGATGATCTGGAAATAGCCGTCTGGCGCGGCATACGCGGCCAGGGCGGAGCCGACCACCGGCTCGGCGATGAACGCGGCCACGTTCTCTGGCCCGGCCTGACAGATGGCATCTTCCAGGGCGCGCGCGCAACGTAGCCCGCAGGAAGGATAGGTTTTCTCGAAATAGCAGCGATAGCAAAAGGCGGGCGGGATTTTGGGCATATCGCGGAACATGGGCGTATACATGCGCCGCCGCGCCGTCAGGCCAGACATGCTCACGGCGAAAATGTTATCGCCATGAAAAGCCTGCCACCGCCCCAAAATCATGTGCCTGGATTCCTCCCCCTTGACCACCCAATACTGGCGAGCCAGCCGGGCCGCATCGTCGGTGGACTCGCTGCCGGTGACGGTCATCCAGATCTTGCAGTTGTTGCGCAGTTCGCCGGGGGCAATGCTCGCCAGCAGGTCGCACAATTCCAGCAGGCGCGGGTTGGAAAAGACGTGCGCGGGATAAAAAGAGTAATCCTGCGAAGCCTTGTACATGGCCTCCGGAATCTCTTTCACCCCGTGTCCAATCGAAGTCACGACAGAAGAGCCGCCCGACCCGTCAATATAGCGGCGGCCCTCGGTATCCCAAAGGTAAATCCCCTCGGCGCGGGCCATGATGGGATAGTCCCAGTCCCAACGACGTTGTACAGCGACCTCATTTGGTTTGCTCACGAGCTGCTCCTTTCGGTGCTATCTATGCAAGGTAATATGCGAGAGGTAGTTCTATGTGGTACGCAGCGCCCGCTCTAGCGCGGCGTCTGCGCCGTCGGGCAAAGGCACGGGGCCAGCCTGGGCCAGAATGGCCTGCACGCGCTCGTGGGCCACTTCTGCCATAGATTTGCTGCCTCGTTCCTGCCATTTCTCGATGGGTTGCCGCCTGAACAAGTTCGGGAAGAACAACTCTTCGCGGAACAGGCGGGCGGTGTGGTCGGTAGCCAGGAAATGCCCGCCGTGACCAACCTCCTGGATGACGTCCAGGGCCAGGGTATCATCGTTTACGGTGATGCCGCGCAGGATACGCTTGATCATGTAGGCCAGCTCGTCGCAGATGACGGCCATTTCCGCCGCGCCGTATAGCCCGCTGGCCAGCGTGCCCAGCGTTTGCGTAAGGGTCATGCCCGACAGTCCGTTGAGCAACATGCCCATCATGGCCTCTCCCGCCGCTTCGGCGTCGGGCAGCTTGGCCTCTACCCCGCCGCCCAGGCCAAAGGTGGGCAACTGGTAGTGAATGCCCAACTGGGCCACTGCGGCGCGGGCCAACGACTGCTCAGGGCTGCCGTAGGTGCATTGCGCGGTGACCATGTCCATTACGCCGGTATGGGGGGCATAGATCACCGGCGTGCCCTGCTTGATAAGCTGCGACAGCACGATCCCCAGCAGGGCTTCGGCGTTGATTTGGGCCAGGGTTCCCGCCAGCGAGGCGGGGCTGGTGGCGCCCATCATCGGGCCGGGCGACGAGAGGATGGGCACGCCAAACTCGGCGGCGTCGAGCATCGTCTCGCTGTAATGGCTGATCTGCATGGGCGATACGGGTTGGGTAAAGAACACGATCCACGGACGCTGGCGAAAGGCTGTCTCCCCGCCGCTGGCCGCAATAGCCATCTCTAGATACTTGGCCGCGTGCTTGCGTAGCGGCGCGGTATAGATGACCGGCTTGGTGGTGTTGCGAAAGATGGCGTCGTACTCGTGGTAATACTGGGTGTCTTCCGGCGTGTCGCCAGCCGAGCAGATAGCCATGATAAAGTCAATGTGGGTTAACGCCTGGCCCACGCGGGTGCAGTTCACCATGTCGGCTTTGGTGGGCTGGCGCGGGCCGTTGCTGGCATAGTCATAGATGAACGGCTCGGGGCTGCCGCCCATCCCATAGTAGACGCGCCCCGGCTCTAGCAGGATGTCCATTTCCGGGTCGCGGCCATACAGCACAAAAGATTTGGGCGCAGACTGTAGGGCGGCCTCGACCATGTCGGGGGACAGGCGAATCACTCGCGAGTCGCGGTCTACCTGCGCGCCGCCTCGACAAAAGATGTCCAGGATCACATCGGACTCGCTTTTCATGCCGTGTTCTTGCAGCAGGCGCAACGAAGTCTGATGGATGCGTTCGATATCACTGTCCGACAGCACCTTGAGCGTGCCGCCCATTAGCCCTTTTTTCATCAATGAGACTCCTTTGGCTTCTCGTCCGCCTATTGTAGTAGTTCTGCCGATTAGGGACAAGCTGTTGTTCTCAGCCTGTAGCGCCATCCTGGCGCGCAATTCGCGATGGTCCACAGACGCGCCAGAATGGCGCGGCTACACATATCAGCCATCGTAACGCGTGCCAGTCTGTAGCGCCATCTTGGCGCGCAGTTTGCGATGGTCCACAGACGCGCCAGAATGGCGCTACACATGTCAGCCATCGTAACGCGTGCCAGCCTGTAGTGCCATCCTGGCGCGCAATTCGCGATGGTTCACAGCCGCGCCAGAATGGCGCTACACATGTCAGCCATCGTAACGCGTGCCAGTCTGTAGCCGCGCCATCTTGGCGCGCAGTTT
>JAAYXX010000203.1 GCA_012515695.1 Chloroflexota bacterium | reverse complement strand
GCCTTTTTCTTTCTCCACGCGGAAGCATGGATCTGGCTGTTCCCCGTGGGCATTTCTGCCCTGGTCTTGTTCAAGTGGGTTGCCCGTCCGCAAGAGTCGGACGAAGAGGTCGAAGAAGAACAAGGGGTCTAGGTTGGATGATGGGAGCGCCAGGGTACTGGCGGCGCCAAGGTACTGGTGGCGCCAGTACTCTGGCGCTCCCATATTTTGCATACAGTATAAGCCGGCAAGGATGCCGGCGGTCCTGTATTTGCGTCAGGACAAGTCGGCAGGGATACCTAGTGGCGCTAACATTTGGTTGTCGATCACCCTCACCCTATCCCTCTCCCAGTGGGCGAGGGCGACATATATACCGCGCTTGCTCGCCTTCTCCCCCCGGGAGAAGGCGGCATGCTGCCGAGCGGCAGGTATGCCGGTGCCCGAAGGGCGGATGAGGGGGATCCGCGAAAAGTTAGCGCCATTGGGCAGGGATGTCGGCGGTCCTGCGCGTTATTGGGCTGCGGTCTCGCTCGGTGCTGCCTCCTCGCTGTCGGTGTCACCCTCTGCGCCGCTATCAGCGCCGCTATCAGCGCCGCTTTCGGATTCGATGGTTGCCGCTGGTTCGTCCTCGCTCGCCGCGGGCGGCTCGATGGTCGGCTGCTCGGCTACTGCCGCGACCTGGGCGGGCGGTGTCCAGTCGGCGAAATAGTCGGGGCTGGCAAAGTAATCCAGCACCTGCGGTTCCCCTTCCAACTCCACGACGAGCACCGTGTCCAGCCTATCGGGTGCGCGCCGGGGCAAGCCCTTGAGCATCAGCCTGTCGCTCTTTTGGGTGAACTCGACCGGCTTGCCCGATTTGAGCAGATGCACCGAGCGCACCTTGTTGAGGATGCGCGGGAAGGTCAGTTCCCTTCCCGGCCAGCGCAGCACATGCAGGTAGAGCGTGTTGCCCTTCAGGGTGGTCATGCCGATGGAAGCGCCGCCAAAGGGTGAGCGGCCCGTGCCATAGATGGCCCCGCCGTTCTCGTCCAGCCACCTGCCCACCCGGCGCAGCGTGCTGACCGACTGCCGGGGGATAGAGCCGTCGGGCCTGGGGCCGACGTTGAGCAGCAGGTTACCGCCGCCGCTGGCGCAGCGCACGAGCAGCTTGATCACTTGCTGGGGCGTCTTCCAGTTGTCGTCGGCGGCGTTATAGCCCCAACTGTCGTTCAGCGTCAGGCAGGTTTCCCAGGGGCGTTCTGAGGCGCGCACCTGCTGTTCGGGCGTGTCGAAATCTTCGGGCAACTGGGAGCGGTTGTTGATGAGGATGGCGGGCTGCAATTGCCGCACCATGGCGTTCAACTCCTCCGAGCGCCAATCTTGGGCGGTGTAGGGCCAGCCGCCATCGTACCAGAGGATGTCTATCTTGCCATAGTTGCTCATCAACTCGCGCACCTGGGCGTGCACGTAATCCACCAGCGCCTTCCAGCCCTCCGGGTCTGCGGCAGGCCCTCGGAAATAGGCGGGGTAGCGCCAGTCGAGTAGGGAATAGTAAAAGCCCACGCGTATGCCCCCGCGATGGCACGCTTCGACGTACTCGCGAACCAGGTCGCGGCCTGCGGCGGTCTTGGGCGCGGTAAAATCAGACACCTGGCTGTCGAACAGCGAGAACCCATCATGATGGCGGGTGGTCAGAACCATGTACTTCATTCCGGCGCTCTTGGCCAGTTCCACCCATTCGTCGGCATTGAACCGCCTGGGGTTGAACTTTTTCGCCAGGGGAGCATATTCTTGCGGGGGAATATGCTCGTGGAACATCACCCATTCACCGCGAGCGGGAATAGAATAGACTCCCCAGTGAATGAACATCCCATAGCGAGCCTCTTGCCACCATTGCAGCCGATTGCAGCATCCCATGGTAGTTGTACCTCCCCTTGTTCCTTGCGCCCCACTGGGCCTGGCATGAATGATCGACCGCTTGGTTATATGGTAACGCCAAACCCCCGCATCGTCAATAGCCAGCGCCATGTAACTTGTGTGAAAGTCGTTCGTTCTGCTATACAACCCGTCGCCCGACAAGGGTCAGAGCGGACAGGTAGCTGCGCCATCATGGCGGCGCCTTGCAGGCGCGCAATCCCGCGCCAGAATGGCGCGCCTACTGTTCGCCTTTGAACCCGGCAAGGTCCGACCCCATTGGAGGATGGCATGAAACGACAGCCCCCGGCGATCAGCCGCATGATGTGCGTGATGTTGCTTGCCCTGTTTCTATTGATGGCGTTATTGCTGGTGAAACCGCGTGAAATCCTGGCGCAAGGCCCTGTTCAGGTGTATCTGCCGATAGTCAGCAAGCAGGTGGCGGCTGGCTCCTGCGCCCCCATTCCCGGCGCATCGTATGCCGCCCTGTCGGTGAATCCACCACCACTAGACCGACCCGCCGAGGCGCACCCCGACCTGAACCTGAGTTTGCGCGGATATGTCCCCGTGGAGGAGCCGCGCCAATTGGTGGACTATGGCGGGGAGTCTGATGCCGCGGCCCCACAGTTGGCCGGGCTGTTTGCCGATCAGCGCGGGCCGAGCCTGACCGCTACTTACCGGGTGCGCGAGTGGGATTGGGCGGGCGGACGGCCTGCCGCGCCGGTCAGCAACCCGCCGGTGACGATGGTGGGTCTGGCGGCCAACGCGGGGGAAACTCTGCACGTGCCTGCGTCTGGCTATACCATCGGCGACGGCTATGAGGTATTGGTGCTTTATGTGGGCGCGGATCGCATTACGCTGAAATACACGCGAGAGGATAACGTCGTCCAGGGGTACACGCTACACGTGGAGAACATCTGCCCGGAGCCTGGTCTGCTGCGGCTCTACAACGAACTGACGAGCGCCGGGCGGCAACAGCTACCCGCGTTGCGCGCCGGGCAGGCGTTTGGCCGGGCGCGAGGCAATCAGGTGGGCGTGGCTATTCGCGACCACGGCAGCTTTATGGACCCGCGCTCCCGCAAAGATTGGTGGCGCGGGCATTAGGCGTTTTCAACCCAGCTCTAGCTGCGCTACCTGGCCGGGCTGCGCCCAATAGTTGTCGCCCAGCAGCGTCACCCCGGCCTGAAGGGCCATACGATTCACGGCGGCAATGTCTTCCTGGCTGTTGCGGTATCCCATAATCAGCATGTAGGGCTGGATCTGCGGCCAGCTTTCGTGGATGGCGGCCAGCTTTTGCAGGTCCTCCCTGATCTCGCGGTGGCGCTTGTATCCCCGCTTGAGTTCGATGGCGGCCACCATCTCCCCGGACCACCGCCGCCCGCGTACGGTGTGGATGGTCTGGGGCACGACCAGCACCAGGTCCACGGGGCGCGTGCGGCGCTCGCGTGGTGGGCGTTTCTGGCCCAGTTGGACGGTTGGCTTTTGGGTCAACTGGAAGGGATAGCTGGCGTGTACGGCAGAGGCAGGCAGCCCGTGGGCGGGCAACTCGCGCTGGAAAATGGCGTACAACATGCCCTGAAGGTCGCCCTCAGAAAGCCATGCGCGTTGGTCGGCGCGACAGAGCGCGAACAGCAGCCGGGCCGCCTCTCGGATCAACGCATCCAGGGCTTCGGCCTGGGGCCACCATTCGGTTTCGGGCAACGTCCGAAAGTGGGCAATGGCCGATTCCAGGTGTTCCGGGTCTGACATAGGGCAACTAGCCTCCAGGGATGATGGGGAGGGATGGGCCGCGTTCAACAACCCCGGCGGCCCGTTCCTCTATCCGGCTCGTGCGCGAACTCGCGAGCGCGAAATTGCGGTGCGCGAACCATGACAACGTGGCGAACCTAGCCCTTGAGGGGGGCTTCTACCAGCTCGATTACCAGGCCATCGGGCAGGGCGAACCAGTTATTCCCCTGAGGCATCTGGGTGACCTCCCACCGGGAAACCTCCTCGATGGCTTTTTCCACGTCCCCGGCCATAATTCCCAGGTGTGCCAGTTGCCCGTCCGACTGCTCGACATTGGGATCAGCGATCAACTGAATGCCTCCCACCAACCAGACCTGAGCCGGATCATCCTCTGGCCCCTGCCTGCTGGCGATGGGCATGCCTAGCGCCTCTTCAAAGAAACGGATATGCCACTGCATGTCCCTGACACGGATGGCCACGTGCTGTAAATAGGACGCTTTGCTATAGGACATATCGTTTTCCTCTCCTTACCGGCGGTATTCGCCGCCAGATATCTGCATACATCAAGAGATATCTGAGGGGATTATAAGTGCCTCATGGGGGCTGTCAAT
This sequence comes from Chloroflexota bacterium, assembly GCA_012515695.1. Classification (GTDB taxonomy): domain Bacteria; phylum Chloroflexota; class Anaerolineae; order UBA1429; family UBA1429; genus JAAYXX01. The sequence goes on along the minus strand of JAAYXX010000203.1, from coordinate 9,538 downwards.
CGCCTGGCTGGGGCGGCCCAGGCGGCGCCAGTCTGGTGCGGGTTTGCGCGCCTGCAAGGCGCGGCTGAATGCCCCGTGGAAGGGAATTGGACCGTCGCCATCCTTGGCGGCAGAGGCCCTCACCCTCACCCTAACCCTCTCCCAGAGGGAGAGGGAACCAGCCCCTCACTTTGACGGGGCGAGCGGCGGCGTGCTATACTCGCCCTGTCCCCAATGACACGAGACGACATAATAGGAGGCGCGGCGAAAGATGGGGGAGCTATGCGGATTGCGATGATCGGCCCGTTTGGGCTGGCCCCCAAGGGAACGATGCGGGTGCGGGCGTTGCCTCTGGCGCGCGAATTGGCTGCGCGTGGGCACGCCGTCCGGGTTATCATGCCCCCGTGGCACACCCCCCAGGAACCCGCGCGCATCTGGGAAGAGGCGGGGGTCTCGCTGCAATATATCCCCCTTGGCCCGCGCATTCCGCTGCTGTCCTACGCGGTCATTGCGCTGCGGCTGGTGCGGGCGGCGCTGGCGTGGCAGCCCGACGCGATACATTGCTTCAAGCCCAAAGCCTACTCTGGCCTCGCCGGGTGGATCATCTGGCATCTGCAACGCCTGGGGGCATACCGGGGGCGGCTGGTGATCGATGAGGACGACTGGGAGGGGCCGGGCGGCTGGAATGACCTGGAGCCTTATCCCTGGTGGCTACAGGCGGCGTTTGCCTGGCAGGAACGCTGGGGGTTGCGCCATTGCGACGCGCTCACGGTAGCCAGCCGCGCACTACAAAGCCTGACGTGGAGCCTGGGCGTGTCGCCGGATCGGGTCCACTATATGCCCAACGGCGCGCACCTGTTGCCGCAGGGCGAGGGGGAGCGCATTCGCCAGCAATACGGGCTGGGCGCGCATCCGGTGGTGTTGCTCTATACCCGCTTTTTCGAATACGACGTGGCGCGGGCGGTGCACGTGTTCCAGCGAGTGCGCGAGCAGGTTCCGGCGGCGCGGCTGCTGGTGGTTGGCAAGGCGCTGTTCGAGGCGGACGACGCCCGCTTTGACCAACTGGTGCGCGACGCCCATCTAGAGCAAGCTGTCGTGCGGGCAGGGTGGGTGCCCATGTCCGAGTTGCCCGCCCATTTCGCCGCTGCCGATGTCGCCATTTATCCCTTTGATGACACGTTGGTCAACCGCACCAAGTGCGCCGTCAAGCTGGTAGACCTGCTGGCGGCGGGGATGCCAGTGGTGGCGGACGCTGTGGGGCAAAATGCCGAGTATATCGTCCATCGCGAGACGGGGCTGCTCGTTCCGAGCGGTGATTCGGAGGCGATGGCGCAGGCTGTCGCTCAGTTGTTGGAGGACGCTGATCTGCGGGCGGCGCTGGGCAACGCGGCCCGGCAGCGGATGGCGCGCGAATTTACGTGGGACAGATTGGCCGAAGTAGCGATAGACGCCTATGTCAAAGCGTCCGCCTGAGCGGTGTTGTCGTCAGGCTCGCCGTATTCGCTCAGGTCCACGGGCATGGCGGCGGCTTCCGGGTCGGGTTCTCGCATTTCGAGATAGATCTCCCCGAAACGATGTTCCTGCACGGCCCGCAGGCGTTGCTGCTTGACCATCTCTAGCACGGCCATAAAGCTGACGATCACCTCCAGCCGCGAGCGGGCAGCGCGCATGACCGTCGTAAAGCGCACCCGTGGCTGGCTTTGGGCCAGCGTAAGGATGCGCTGGATGCAGTCGGCAATTCGCACGGTGACGGGCGAGACGACGCTATCCACGGGCGGCGTTGGGGGGTGGGCTTCCAGCACCCGCTTGAGCGCGGCTAACAAGTCAACGACAGAGGCTTCGCCCGGCTTTAGGCGGCGTTCGAGCTGCGGCGGCGGAGCGATGCGGGGATAGGCTTTCAGCCCGCGTTCTTCGATGTCCTTGAGTTGCCCCGCCACTTCTTTGAACCGTTTGTACTCTAGCAGTTGCCGGGTCAGTTCCTCCGCCGGGTCTTCTTCCTCTTCGTCCCCGTTGCTCTCGTCTTGGGGCCGGGGTAACAGCGCTCGCGACTTGATCACCAGCAGCTTGGCGGCGATTACCAGGAACTCGGACAGGTTTGCCGCTGAAAGCTCTCGCAGCACGCTGATGTGGCCCAAGTATTGATCAGCGACGACGGCCAGCGACACCGCCGTGATATCCAGTTCCTCCCGCTCGATAAGGTGCAGCAACAGGTCCAGCGGTCCCTCAAAAACTTCCAGGGCAACCTGATACATAGCGTCTAACCTCCGTGAGGACAAGCCATTAGCCTGGGTCAGCAGCCGGGGGGGAGTGCGGGGAGCAGGCCCTTGGCCCAAACCAATGCGATTATAGCGTGGAATGCGTCGCCTGTCTATGTGCACCGGGCGGTTGATGAGTCTTACAAAATAGTTTGGTAACAGCCATTAGGATAGGCGGTTGAAACCGCAGCAACCGTTGCCAAGTCGCCCTTCGGCGACTGGTTTCCCAGCCATCTGTAGCCTGCGAAGGCAGGTGCGCCTCCCAGCCGCCGAAGGGCGGCGCGCCAACTTGTTGGCGATGCAATTGGTTGGTGCAGTTTTAACTGCCTACGAGCCGGCGGCGGTCCAAGCCCCTTTCACGGGGCGAGGGTGTTCGACGGTGACGCGGGCGTATGCTACAATGCCCGATGGTATCGGCTCGTTGGGGCCGAAATGCGCGTACAAGAGGACAGGGGGCGGATAATGGGAACGCTGTTAGTGCGCCATGCGCGCTTGTTGGCGACGATGGACGCCGAGCGCCGCGAAATCGCCGATGGCGCGGTGTTTATACGGGGGAATGTGATCGAGCAGGTAGGCCGAACGGACGAACTGCCCGCCCACGCAGACCAGATAATTGATGCGTCGGACATGGTAGTGCTGCCGGGGTTGGTCAATACTCACCATCACTTTTTTCAATCGCTGACCCGCGCACTGCCCGGCGCTCAGGATGCCGAGCTGTTCGACTGGCTGCTGACCTTGTATCCCATCTGGGCGCGGCTCGATGGCGAGGCCATCTACACGAGCGCCAAACTCGTGCTGTGCGAGTTGATGCTTTCGGGCTGCACCACGGCCAGCGACCACCTCTACCTTTTTCCCAACGGTGCGCGCCTCGACGATGAAATTCGCGCCGCGCAAGAGTTGGGCGTTCGCTTTCATCCCTGCCGGGGCAGCATGTCCGTGGGCGAATCCGAGGGCGGCTTGCCCCCTGACGCTGTGATAGAAAGCGACGAGCAGGCCATTCTCGACGATTGCCGCCGGGTGGTGGCGCAATATCATCAGCCGGAGCGCTATGGCATGTGTCGGATCGCGCTGGCCCCTTGCGCGCCGTTCAACGTGAGCGAGCAGTTGATGCGCGACTCGGCCACGCTCGCCAGGGAACTGGGCGTGCGCCTGCATACCCACGTGGCCGAAACCCGCGACGAGGAAGAGTATTGCTTGCAGCGGGTGGGCCTGCGGCCAGTGGCCTATATGCGCGAACTGGACTGGTTGGGGCCAGACGTCTGGTGGGCGCACGCGATCTGGGTGAACGACGACGAGGTTGCCCTGCTGGCCGACACCGGCACCGGCGTGAGCCATTGCCCCACCAGCAACATGCGGCTGGGTTCGGGGATAGCGCCCGTCCCTGCGTATCTGCGCGCCGGGGTGCAGGTCAGTCTAGCGGTGGATGGCAGCGCCAGCAATGACTCGTCGAACATGCTGGCCGAGGTGCGCCACGCCCTGTTGCTCCAGCGAGTGACCAGGGGGGCGGGGGCGCTCAGTGCCCGGCAGGCGCTAGAGATGGCGACCCTGGGCGGGGCCGCCGTGTTGGGCCGCGACGATATCGGCGCGTTAGCGCCCGGCATGGCCGCCGACCTGATCGCGTTCGATCTGCAACAGGTGGGGTTGGCCGGGGCGCAGGTGGACCCGCTGGCGGCGCTTGTCTTTTGCCAGCCTCAAGGCGTGGAGCTGTCCATCATCAACGGGCGGGTCGTGGTCGAACATGGGCGGCTGGTGAACGTGGATGTGGCCGAGGTGGTAGCGCGGCATAACGCCATCAGCCGCGCCCTGGTTTCCGCCGGATGACGATGAGGAGAGAGACTTTGGACGCACTGTTGGGCATCGATGTAGGCACAAGCAATATCAAGGTGGCTGCGTATAGCCGGGAGGGCAGGCTGCTGGCGCAGTCCAGCCGCCCCACGCCGACTGTGCCACAAGGTCTGCGCCGCGCCAGCCACGACCCCGAAACGCTGTGGCAAGAGACAGCCGCCACTATCCGCGAGGTGGCGGGCCGCATCGAACAGGCACAGGTGGCCGGGTTGTCTATCGCCAGCATCGGCGAGGCGGGCGTGCCCCTGGATGCTCAGGGCGATGCCCTGTACCCCATTGTCGCCTGGTACGACGAGCGCACCGTTCCGCAGGCGGATTGGTGGTCTCGGACGATGGGAGAAGCCGAGACTTACCGGCATACGGGGCTGCCCCTGGGCCATACGTTTACCCTGCAAAAGCTTTTGTGGTTGCGCGAGACGGAACCCGACGTCTACCGCCGGATGGTCAAATGGCTGTGTGTGTCGGACTATATGGCCTATCGCCTGACCGGCGAGCAGAGCATGGGCTATTCACTGGCCTCGCGCACGATGGCGCTTGATCTGCGTTCTCGTCGCTGGTCTGTCGAAATGCTCTCCCATGCGGGCGTGTCTGCCGATTGCCTGCCCGCGCTGCAACCGGAAGGGAGCCTGGTCGGCCAGGTAACAGCCGACGCCGCCCGCCAGACGGGGTTGCGCCAGGGGACGCCCGTGTACGTGGGCGGGCACGACCACGTGTGTGGGGCGCTGGCGATGGGCGTCTGTCGGCCGGGGATTGTGCTGGACTCGACAGGCACGACAGAAGCCGAACTGACCACACTGGAGAGCGTGGAGGGGCATCTGCAAAGGGCGAACCTGGCTTTTTGCCTGGGCTGCCACGTGGCCCGCGACCGATACTATGCCATCGGCAGCATTCTGGGGGCTGGCAGCACGGTCGGCTGGCTGGCGAGCCTGCTATGGCCCGCGCAAGAGCAGGGGCGCGACCAGGCATTGCAGGCCCTTACGCAAGCGGCGGCGGATAGCCCGCCGGGCGCGAAGGGGTTGTACCTATTGCCGTATATGGCGGGGGCCGGGTCGCCCGACCGCAACCCGACGGCTCGCGGGGTGCTGGCTGGCCTCTCGTTGGAGCACACCCGCGCCGATCTTGCGCGCGCGGTGATCGAGGGGCTGGCGTTCGAGCTGCGCTTGCTGTGGGAAGCGTTGGAAGATTTCAGCGGGCAGCCGCTCACCCGGGTGGTGTCGGTGGGAGGTGGGACGCGCAACGCCCTGTGGAACCAGGTCAAGGCGGACATAACAGGCCGCGCGCTCGAGATACCGGAGCAGGCCGAGGCGGTGACGCTGGGCGCGGCGATGTTGGCCGGGCTGGGGGCGGGCGTCTATGGCGACGAGCAGGATGCCTGGCGAACTGTGCAGCCTCCCTTCCGCTCGGTTCAGCCCGACCCCCGGATGGTGGCGCGCTATGCCGATCTCTATGCGCTGATCCGTGAGCGTCTGCGCCCCCCTGGTGTGGAACTGGGGCGGGCGAGCGGGGCGGCTGCACACGAGGCGAGCGCCGCTTCGGAGTGAGGGAACGCGCCATTGGCCATCTTGGTGGCTTGATATTATGGCCGGCTGGAAGCCGGCGGTCCGCACATGCTCCTCTCCAAGGGCGAGGGCGGCACACATGCCGATGCCCGGAGAGGCGGATGAGGGAGACTTGGGCGGATGAGGGCAACTCTGATTTTGCCCCAGCATTTGATCCGCATAAGTTGACACCATTGACCATCCTGGCGGCAGCCGTGATTGTATTTTCTGTGTAGTTCATTCACTTAGTTATTACATTTTATTTACATCTATTTTTACGTTATTATATCCTTTACTTGGGTGACAACTGGGCCAATGAGACAATTGCCATAACGCTTGCAGTGTGATAGAATAGGTCAGCGATCTCCCTTCTCTGGGCAAAGGTCCTGTGGATGGCATGGCTGCATACCCCCTGATCCATACCAAGATCAAGACTCCGCGTCGTCGCCAAAACTTGCTGCACCGCGAGCGGCTGGTGGATTTTCTGCATGATAATATCCACAACAAGCTGATCCTGATTGCCGCGGGAGCAGGTTATGGCAAGACGTCGCTGTTGATTGACTATGCCCACGACACAGATCTGCCCGTCTGCTGGTATAGCCTCGACGCGAACGATGCCCATCCCCTGACTTTTCTGGAATACCTGGTAGCCTCCATTCGCAGCAGGTTCCCCAATTTCGGCGAGCCGATCCTACAGGCCCTACGCGAGCACACCGGCCCTGTCGAAGCCGTCGAACCCTTTGTGCGGCTGCTGATTCACGAGATCGAGGAGCAGGTTCAGCAGTATTTCGTCATCATCCTCGACGACTATCATGAGGTGATCGAGAACGAGTCGGTCAACGCCCTGATAGATGGCCTGCTGCGCTACCTGCCAGAGCATTGCCATATCGTGCTGGCCTCACGCGGCATTCCCCGGCGGCTGACCTTGACGCGCCTTGCCGCCCGGCAAGAGGTGGTGGGCCTGGGTGTGGAGCACCTGCGCTTTACCCCCGACGAAATCCAGACCCTGTTGGGCAGCCTGGGGCGCACCGACCTGCCCCCCGCTCAGATGCAAACCCTGGCCGAACGCACCGAAGGGTGGATTACCGGCGTCTTGTTAGCCGCTCAGACGAACTGGCCCGGCGCTTCGCGAGATATTCTACAGATCAGCGGTGCGACGGGGGGCGTCTTTGATTATATGGCGGAAGAGATTTTGTCCCGCCAGTCGCCCGAAAAGCAGCGCTTTTTGCTGGGCAGCGCCCTGTTCCACGAGATGAGTCCCCAGTTGTGCGACGCGCTGCTGAAAATCAACAACTCGGCGGAACTGTTGCGCGAGCTGGCCCAAGAGAACCTCTTTACCTTCCCTATGGACGCCGAAGGGGTCTGGTACCAGTATCATCAGCTTTTCCGCGAGTTCCTCGTCGCCAAATTGCAGCGGGACGACTTTCAGCAGTACCGCCAGCTTTGCGTGGTCCAGGCGGGCATTCTGGCCGATCGTGGCCGCCAGGACAAGGCCATCGAGAGTTATCTGGCGGCGGGCGCTTTTGATCAGGCAGCCAACACCCTCGAAATTGTGGCCCAGGATACTTTTGATACGGGGCAGTGGGACCAGTTGCGCCGCTGGATTGACGCCCTCCCTGATGCGGAACGCAACCGGCACCCCCGGCTGCTGCTTTTTCGGGGCAAGATCAGCACCGAAACGGGAGAACTCGACCAGGCCACGACGCTGCTGGAAAGCTGCCATCGGGCCTACATGGCCCAGCAAGACCCCATCGGCGCGGCGCGGGCCTTGATCCAGACTGCCGTCGTGCAGCGCTTTCGCGGCCGCCCGACCGAAGCCATCAACGCCTGCCAAAAGGCTCTGCAAATGGCCGCCGACCAGGACGCGCTGGTGGCTACCCAGGCCCATCACAACATCGGCATTTGCTATGTGATGCTGGGACAGATTCCCGAAGGGATCGAGGAGCTGATCACCACCCTGCAACTGGCCGAGGCGCACGGAGATCAGATCAACGCCGCCTTTACCGCCCACGATCTGGGCACGGCGGAATGGTGGCGGGGCCATCTGGTCACGGCTCGGCAATATTACCATCAGGCATTGATGTACTGGCGCAAGATCGGCAATTCCAGCGCGCTGGCGAGCACTCTGGCGGGGCTGGGGGTTGTGCATCACCAGCTGGGGCAATATCAAGAAGCCGAGAGCCGCTTGCAAGAGGGCCTGTCCAAAGCGGAAAACGCCGCCGACGTGCGGATTCAGGTTCACTGCTGGGCCAGCCAGGGGGACCTGTTCCGCGATACTGGCCGCTATCAAGAGGCGTTGGATTGCTATGCCAAAGCGTTCGAGCTGGCTGCCAACGCCCAATTGACCCAGTTGATGCTATACGCCCTCAACGCGGCGGGCGATACCCACCGGCTGAAAGGGGACCTGACCCAAGCGCGGCAGGTGTTGGTCGAGGCGATGGACCAGATACACGCCCAGAACCTGGAATATGAAACGGGCCTGAACGAACTGGCCCTGGGAGTGCTGGCGTTTCAGGAGGGCCAGCGAACAGAGGCGCAGACTCGCCTTACGCACGCTCGCCAGCTATTCATCCAGAACGATGCCAAGCGCGACCTGGCGCGCACGCACCTGCATCTGGCGTTGATCGCTCAGACCGATGGCGATGAATCCGCTGTGCGCGAGCATCTGGGAACAGTGGCCGAGTTGGCGGGCGAGTTGGGGTCGCAACAATTCCTGGTTGGCGAAGGCCCTATGATGGAGCCGTTGCTGCGCTATGCCGAGCAAAGCGGCCTGAACGGGCTGGACTATCGGCGTCTGCGCGCCGAGTTGGGGCATACGGCTTCTGCCGCTCCCGCGCCCGCCATCCGGGCGGTCAGCGCCCCGCTGCAATTCCTGGGCCTCAACGGCGGACAGGTGCTACTAGACGGCCAGGCTGTCACCGAGTGGGAGACGACATCCGCCAGAATCATGGCCTTTTTGTTCGCGTCCTATCCGGAGGGCCTGCCCCGCGAGCGGGTGATCGAGATGCTATGGCCGGAGGTGAGCAGCGCCAAGGGCAATAGCCTGTTCCATTCCACCATGTACCGCGTCCGCAGCGCCCTATCCAAGACGGTCATCATCCACGACAAGGGCAACTATCGGCTGAACCCGGACTATGCTTACCGATTCGACGTGTTCGAGTTCCAGCAGTTTGCCCGCTTGGGACAGGGGAACGACGAGGCGGCGCACTTGGCCCGCGTCCAGGCGATAGACCTGTATCAGACCCCTTTTCTAGAAATCTGTGAGAATGACTGGTGCATCCAGTTACGCAGCCTGCTGCATAACACAATGCTCAATCTCCTGCTGGCCGAGGCCCGCCACCTGGCCCAGGCGGGTTGTCAGGCGCAGGCGGAACAAATCTACCAGCGCGCCCTGAGCTTTGACTCGTTCGATGAGCACGCCCATCGGGGGATCATGTGGTGTCGGGCCAGCAACAGCGACCGCGCCGGGGCCATCCAGCAGTTCCTTGAATGCAAGCGCATCCTCGAGGATGAGCTACAGATTCCCCCCAGCCCGGAAACCCTGGCCCTTCAGAAAGCCATTCAATCTGGCCAGGCGATCAGCCCACCGACATAGCGCCTTGCCGGGCCTGTTCCGGCCAGTACCGCTGACAATGCACCCTACGGGGTGCTTTTTTTTTGAAAATCGAAAATTGGGCGTTTCTGTAAGCGTTCTGTGAGTGTTTTGTGAGTGCCCCTTGCTATGATGTCTCTAGTTTACAATCACAGCGGAGGAGCCAACATGAAACGCGCCTATTTCCATATCGTCTATATCGTCCTGACTGCGGCTGCTTTGATCCTGGCGAGCGGCGCGCCTGCTCCCTTTAGCGGCACTGGTGGCGGCGGCTGATAGCCGGCGGCTGATAGCGCGGCTTGTAGCCGGCAGCTAGTAGCTGGGCGGCT
>JAAYXX010000202.1 GCA_012515695.1 Chloroflexota bacterium | reverse complement strand
TACCGCCCAGGCCAGCGCGCCCAGAGCCAGATAGCCCCGCCCCAGACGACGCACCAGGGCATAGCCCACGAACCCCACGGCGACGGCTACCATCCCCAGCCCAGCCAGCAAGGCTAACGGCGAGACAGTGGCAACCTGGATCTCGCCGGGCTTCCATTGCAGCGCGTACTGCGCTCGTGTGGAGCCATCCCATACTACCGATAGCTGGTAATCCCCCAGTTTTTCGGCCTGCACGACGACGTTTTCAGCAAACGGGCCTGACGTTTCCGCATCAAACCTCCAGACCACCTCGCCGTCAGGGTCCACCAACTCGGCGCCAACGCGGCCCGTTACCAGCCTGCCGCGGAAATCCAGGCCCACGGGTTGGCCCGCTTCTTCCACGCGCACGCTGAACAAGTCCCATCGGCCCGCTTCCCCGGCATCCACCTGCGCGCCTGTTATGCTGGCCCCCTCAATGGGAGCCTGTTCGCCCCCCTCAAGCCCGCAACCCACCACGCAAAGCAGCAAAGCGAGAATGCCGAGCAAGCGCCATCCTCTCATGGAAACTCCTTTGTGGCACAATGCCTATACGCTTTGCACCCTCAAGGCGATATCTGCCTCATACGCAGGCGAGACCAGCTCTCGCGCTCCCCCCGCGTGTTGAAACTGCTCTGCGCCATCCACCTGGCCGGTCTTGGTGTTCACCCATTCGGCGCGATACTCCCCGGCGGGCAACTTGAGCGCAAGCCGCGCCTGGCTCCCGCCCCGCAGGTAAACGGCATACGTCCGCCCCGGCTGCACCAGCGCGCGGCCCGTCACCTCGGCCCCAATGTCGCCAACAGGAGCCACCTCGACGAGAACGCTGTTATCCGGCGCCATGTGAATGAAATCGAGGCTGTTCATGAACTCGCTCAGGATGGCAAGCTGACGATGCAACACAGGCCCGCCGCCTCCCGGCTCTTGGGGTTCCGCCGAGCCATCCTCATGGCCCACAGTGAACGAGTAGTCCAGGTTGTCATACACCGCCCCGCCCGCTATCATGAAATCCCATCCTTCCAGGCGATAGGCCTCCGGCTCGTTGCCCGCAAAGCCCGTCTCATCGTCTGCGATGGGTCGCCCCAGTCCATAGTTCACTGTGACTGCGGTGGGCGGCTTGGCATAGTGAAAGATGAATATCGAGACGCGTGGGTCAGGGTTCACGATCTCTTCGGACCCGTTGGCGATATTCTGCGCGATCAAGTGCTTGTTGGGCAGACTGGCCTCCGTGTCCACAATCACCCCGGCCATGTGGGCCTGCCACGCGTCGGTCACGATATTGCGGACATACGGCTCGTTGCAGATCTCATAGTACAGGTTGTCGAAACCGTTCAACTCGGTGACTATTGTACGCAACATCGCCTCTTGCACGGCAGTCAGCGCGGCGTCCTCCAGCGTATGCACCCGCTCGCGAGGCACATCGCCGATCCCATTGACGTTGTTCGCCGCGTTCATCGGGCTAAGGTTCCACATGGAATCGTCATAAAACGTGCAAAACGGCACAAATTCGACGACAATCCCCCGCTTGCCCGCCTCGGCGATAAAATCGCGCAGCCGCTTAAAATAGGCCGGGTCCCACCTGGTCAGGTCAAACTTGTTGCCGCCATTGGCATACCCGGGTGTCTCGCTGCGCGCCCACGGGCAGAGCAGGTCTCCGGCAGCAGGCGCCAGGTTGTTGTCGCGGATGCTAAACGCCCCAGGCGCTTCGCAGTATGCCCCACTGAACGTGCGGGTCAGGTTGAACCCGTAAGAGGCCAGCGTCGCCAGATATTTACGATAGTCGATCGCCCGGTTGAGCACCGACCCATAGTGCTCGGTGGAGGTAATCAGCACGGTGGGCCGATCTCGCCACAAGAAATAGTGCGGATTCTCTGGGTGCAGACAGATGGGTTGCGCCATAGTGTGATCTCCTATCTCCTCATCAGGTTTTCACTCGGACCCCGCCGGTGGGTCTCCAAAATCGGGCACCTCCAGCAGCTTGCCCCCCTGCATAGCCGACTCGTGGGCTATCAGGCCGGGCAGCAAATAGCGCGCCGCCTGCCAGACATTGTTGGGCGGATGCACACGAGTTACGCAGGCAGTAACGAAATCGTGTACCAGGAACTGGTGAGAGCCGTTATGTCCGTTGGGCAGCCCCACAAACTCTTTGGGAAGGCGCTCCACCGGATGCACGCGAGACGCCTCCAGATGCGTGCCGTCGGCGCTGGTTACATGCCTCATCAGCCCTTCGCTCGCGGGCCGCCCCTCACAGGCCAGCTCGGCCCGCAGGTCAATGCAAGCCGCCCGGTCCTTGGTGACCCACATCTGGCCTCCCACTTGCTCTTCATAGCTCCCCTCGGTGCCATACAGGCTCATCCCCACCGTGCCAGGGTGGCCGATGCGCCGGAACTCGTTGAACCGGGCCATGCTGCCGTCCGACATACGGCAAAGCATAGTCTCGTTGCTAAACGGGTTCTTCCAAACATTGTCCTCGCGGGCGTACAGGTTGTCCGGGTGGCGGTCGACGAATCCCATGCCGCACACGTGCGTCGCGTGCGCGCCAGTCACCGACACGATCATGCTCACAGAATGGGTGGGGTAGAACATGGGCGGCGACCCGGCATAGCGCTCCCAGTCCTTGCCATGCCGCCATTGCATCACCTCATACAGCCCGTGGCTATAGTCGTGATAATATTCGGCCTCGCCATAGACCACATGGCCGAAATCGCCCCGCCGGAACCGCTCGCGGCAATAAATCGTGCAAGGATAGTAGTAGCTGGTCTCCCCAATCATGTAAATGCGGCCCGTCTCCTGTACAGCCTGCACCAGCGCGCGCATCTCATCCACGGTGATGGCCGCGGGGACAGCAGAATAGACATCCTTGCCGCTACGCAACGCCTGCACCGCCTGCGGGCCATGCAAATGGTGCTGGGTGATGATGGCGATGGCGTCTACATCAGACGCGCACAGCGCATCCAGCGACGGCAGCGTGTCCTTGATATCAAAGCGGTGCGCCTTCTCCGCCAGCTTGATCGGGTCCAGGTCGGCGAGTATCACCTGCTCCACCTGGGGGTGCGCTTTGAACAGCGGTATAAAATTGTCGGCAAACGCCCCCGTGCCGCAAATTCCCACGCGAATACCCATGACATTCCCCCCGCAATCTCATATTGGCATGGCGGCCAAAGACAAGAGCGCTCCGTGCCGCTTCACGCCGAGTCTTCCAAGGCCGCCTGCTTGTTCGCACCCCAGTCTAGCCAGACCCGCGCTAGAATGGCGCCGCCAGAATGGCGCACCTACAAACGACCCCTCCCCGACCCCAGGCCAGGGAGGGGCCTGATACCGTCCCGAACAGCCACGGCAGCGAAGCTGCCGCAGCAGCAGTGCTGGCCGCAGCAGCAATGCTGGCCGCGAAAGCCTATGCCACCGCGGCCAGCCTCTTTTTTACCGCAGTTACTTCCCTAGCTCGCCAAAGCGCGCCATGATCGCCAGCGCAGGGTCTACCGGAACGTTGGCCCGCTTGACGTCCTTGGGGATCACAATAGTCGGCGTGGGGCGAATGGTCTTGCCCTCGAACTGCGGCAGCCATTGCTTCTCCGCCTCCAGCATCTCGATAGCCATGTCGCGGATTTCCTTGAGCGTCAGGCTCGCCGAGGTCAAGGGGTCCATCGCGCAGGCTTGCACGATCATCTCCGGGTCGCCGCTCATGGCCGCCTCCACCGTGAGCCGCTGAACGTTGATGTTCGTCAGGTTCAGGGCCGCGCACTGCGACGGCAGGTCGCCCACGATAGTCTTGTGCAAACCGAGCGCGTCCACGTAAATCGGCCCTTCCGCACAGCAATCGGCGGGCAGGTTGGTAATCATCCCCTCATTGCGAACGTTTCCGTTCAGCTTGAAGGTCTTGCCGGTCTCCATCGCCTCGATGACGTAGGAGCCATATTCGATGCTGCGGGAAGGCAGCGTGGCAGGCTCGTTGGCCAAGAGGTCTTCGTTCTCATACTTGTCTGCCACATAGGCGCAGAAATTGTAGTACGCCCCCGTCTCGCCGCCGAAGGCTGGTTCATCGCAATACAAGTCCAGCGCCTTTTGATTCTTGCGGAAATACGGCAGATACTCGGACAGATGGCCGGTGGACTCGGTCATAAAGTACCCAAAGTGGCGCAGCACTTCCCCGCGCACTTTTTCGTTCACATAGTACTCGGGCTGCTCAAAGCGCTCGCGCAAGAGGGGATACAGGTCTCGCCCATTGTGCTCCAGCTTCAAGAACCAACCCATGTGGTTGATCCCAGCGCACAAAAAGTCAATCTCGTCCTTGGGGACATCCACATACCCAGAGATCAAGTCCATCGTGGTCTGCACGCCGTGGCACAGCCC
>JAAYXX010000201.1 GCA_012515695.1 Chloroflexota bacterium | reverse complement strand
GGTGATGCTCGGTAGAGGTCTGCTGCTTGAACAGCACGTACTTACGGTAGACTGGGTCGTGGTTGTCCTCGGCGCGGGGCAGGTCTAGCCCACCGCTGAACTCGGCAAAGCGCGCCTTGCAGTTGTCGCAGTGGCAGATGCCATAGTAATTCCCGGAATAGTCGCGCACCTGATAGCCCGCCATGTTGAAAAAGATACCGTCCACGTCGTGGGTGGTAATCAGTTCCTCGATGATCTTGAGCGCGTATTCCTGCTGATAGCCGCCATTGAGGCAGACGTGTACGTCGCCATTATAGTCTACGATGTGGCCCTGGGGGCTGACATAGGCCCATTCGGGGTGCTGTTCGTAGATGGGGCGGCGCACCTTGGAAAAATCGGTGCGGGCCAGTACTTTGATATTGGCCGCGTGGCAGGCGGCGATAATGTCTGCGAGGCTGTCGCCCTGAAGATAAGGGCTGACAAAGTGATAGGGGAGTTGGCTGGGGTAGCTGGCGATGATACCCGCCGAGTTGACCAGCACGGCTGTTGCCTTGAATGACTGTAGCTCTTGCACAAAGCGGTGCGCGTCCATGTCTAGCATGTCGATCTCGCGCAAGTTGGTTTGGATCATTCTCCAGGGCCAGTTGGTCCACCATTTTGTCATGGGTTCATCTCCACAGGTTCTCTATTGTTTGCAGCAGGTCATCGTGTCGGAAAGGTTTGGCGAACACTGCCCGCAGGCCCATGTTGCGCGATATCTCTTTGTCATTGGGTAGTTGTCCATCGACCAGGGCGATCACAGGTAGGTCCGGGGCGACCTGCGCGAATCGTGGAAGCAAGGTTGGCTCGGCGGCGGACAGATCAGCGATCAGCAGGTCGAAAGACTCCTCAGCGCCAATCGCCAACGCATGCTGATAGTCGTCTGTCGCGCTCACGGTATAGCCATGTCGTTCCAGCAGCCGCTTGATGAGTGTGGCGATCTGTCCATCCTGCTGGATTAGCAAGATGCGTCTGGGTGGAGCGAGGGAGGCTGTCTCGGAACCGGACGAGCAAGGGGAACGGCCCGCCGTGGTTGTAGCGTTTGGTAGGTAGACGGTGAACGCGGTTCCCTGGCCTGGCACGCTGTCCACGATAATGCGGCCCTTGTGTTGTTGCACAATATCCTGGCAGATGGTCAGCCCAAGGCCGGTGCCTGTGCCGGGTTTGGTGGTATACAAGGGCTGGAAGATGCGCTGTTGCTGATCGGGTGTCATCCCGGTGCCAGTATCGCGCACCTGCACAAAGCTCTGGTCGGCTTGCGCGCCTGTGGCAAGGGACAGCGTGCCTCCCTGAGGCATGGCTTCTATGGCGTTCGTGATCAGGTTGACCAACATGCGCTCCAGTTCGCTGGCATTACCCTGCACGCAGGGGGGCGCGGTCAGGTCGCACTCGACATGGATGCGCGCCGGGCGAGAGATAGGCTCCCACACCGGGCGGGTTATGTTCAACGCTCCACGCACCAGGTCATCCAACTGGAGGGGGACAAACTCTGCAGGAGGGTGGCTGCGGGTGTAGAGCGATTGCAGCCCGCGCACAATGTCCGCTCCGGCCGTAGCGCTGGCGGTGATCTGTTGGAGGTCGCTGCCCAATTGCCCGATCCTGCCCTCTTGCAGGTCGATTTGCGCCATGTCCGCATAGCCGAGGACGCTGGTGAGAATCTTGTTAAAGTCGTGGGCCACTTCTGCCGCCATCTGTCCCAGAGCGCGCAATCTCTCGGCTCGCGATAGCGACTCTTGCGTCTGGCGGTATTGCTCCTCGCGTTCGTGCAACTGGGAAACAAGCTGCGCGTTGCGGATGGCGATGGTCATCTGGTTCGCAAACGCCGAAATAGCGGGAATCAGGGATTCGGGAAGGCTCGCTCCGGCGACGGTCAGCAGTCCAAGCGTGCGGTCATCATGGATCATGGGCGCGACGATCGTCTTGAAATCGGAGAGCGAGGCAGCCAACTGGACAGTCAAGCCCCTGATGGGGGGAGGTAACAGGGAAGCGATCAGGGCCTTGTCGGCAGGGGCCCAGAAGGGCTGTTTTCGTCCGGCTATCGCCGCGTAACCGGGAAGATCGTCCAGCGGGAGGGGCGGCAGCTCTGCGTCGACCAGTTGCCAGATAACCTGAAATGCGGGGTGATTCGTCGTCATCTGGACCAGGCGCACGGTCTTGCCGTCTGGGTCCAGCAGCAAAATCCACCCCGACAGACCGAGGTCGTCGAGTTGCTCGGTGACAACCTGGAATACGCGTTCGGGGGAGGTGGCAACCTGGAGCACTGCCTGGGCGGCGGTGCTCAGGGAGCGGACGAGTTGCTCGGCACGCATCTGCTCGTTGATATCGCGCACGACTCCTTGATAACCGGCCCAAGCAGCACGGCTATCGTAGCGCGGCCTGAGCGATAGCTCTACCCAGCGGTATTCGCCCGCCACATCACGAAAGCGCAGGCGCATGTCTGCGGGGCTGTGATACCGGTTGTGGGCGGACAGCCGTTGCTGGAGAGTTGGGGCATCTGCGGGATGGCAGATATGGCAGATGTTCCCGCGAGTCATTTCCAGCAGTTGGTCTGCTGTGTAGCCCAGAATGCCCATCGTGTTGCCGAGAATGTGCGTAATGCGCTCACTGGTATCGGTGATGATAAAGATAGCCTGGGCATTCTCGATAAGAGAACGGAACACCGGCACGTCGCTCTCGAGCGAGGCTTGTTTTTGGGCACGGTTATCGAGTTCAGCGCGGAGCGCCTTGATCTGTTCGTCTCGATTGGCGAGTTCTCTCAGCAGGCGAGCGATTCGCGCCGATATAGCTTTCTCGTTGTTCCGTAGTGTGAGATCGTGGTCGTTGGATGTATACATTGATCTGATTCACCAGGGTGCGTTATCACGGTCTACGGATGGTTACTCGTATATTAACATCGTTTGCCCAGGCTGTAAACCCGGTGAGTCTGTTGCCTCTTGCTGTCAATGAGTGGTGGCGATCCTATGCTATGTGTCTGGCTCCTTGGGGGAGAGGATGAACCCGACGCTTCCTCGCGTTTGCTCGCTGATCTGGCTCCACTGGTCGATGGGCAGCATCAGACAGACGACAGTGGCGGTGGGCAACTGCGTCCTGTGTCCGGAGAGCAGAGTGACCAGTTCTTCCAGCGTGGGGTTGTGGCCCACCAGCAGGGCGGTGTGCGCCTCATCTGGCAACTGTTGCAGGGCGCGCAAATGCTCGGGTATCTCGCTCAAGTAGAGGCTGGCGTCGAAGCGCACATCGCCATCATAGCGGCTGCCTTTGATGAACTGCCGGACCGTAAGGCGCGCCCGCTCGGCGGTTGAACTGAGCACGATATCGGGTGTCAGGTGGCGCGCAGCCAGCTCCTCACCGCTGCGGCGAGCGGCCTTTTTGCCGCGTCTGGTCAGGGGCCGCTCGTGGTCCGGCAGTTCCTCCTCCTGCCATGAGGACTTGGCATGGCGCATTACCAACAGGGTTCGTGGCATGCTCACCTCTTCCGATAGGTGGCCGGTCAGGTCAGGGCCGACCGTATAGCGTCCGCCAGCTCTTGCAGGCCAGCTTGGACGTCGTGGCCTATGTTGACGCGGATAACGCGCCGGTTGGCATCCTGTAGGGCTTGCCAGTCGCCCAGAGCTTGCGCCTGCTTGAGGACGCTGAAGGAATAATCGTGGCCGGGAATGGGCAATTCCTCGCTATCGTCCTGGGTAATCTGGATGAACAGGCCGGTATTGGGGCCGCCCTTGTGTAGCTGGCCGGTGCTATGCAGAAAGCGCGGGCCAAAGCCGATGGTGACGGCGGCATGCATGGCCTGTCCGATGATCTGGCTCATCTCGCGCAGGAGGGCCTCGTTTGCGGCGTTGCGCTCCAGGAAGGCCAACAGCGCTACATAATCTCCCGGATTGGCCTGATTCAGGAATGCGTCGAGATAGGCGGCGGCGTTGTTTGCGGTGAATGCTGGCCCATAGAACGACAGGACATCTGCTGTGAGCACCGGGTCGGGCGCTGGCAGGGCGTGCTGCCTGGCATAGGTGGCCAGTGCCTCTTTGGTGCGCTGCTTGGCAGATTCGACATTCGGCTGATCGAAGGGGTTGATGCCCAGACGTTGCCCTGCAATCGCGGTGGCAAACTCCCATCGATAGAACTCGGCGCCCAGATGGTGTAACTCGCGGATTTGCAGCACGACCACAGGGTGGCCGCGGGCGATCAGTTCGGAGACGAGACTATCATTCGCCTCGTTGTCTGTCGTTCCAAGGCGCAAGTAGACGAACAGCCGATCCGGTCCGTAAAAGTCGGCCTCGCCTGACTCTGCTTCCACGGGCAGAATCCCGACGCCCTCTTTGCCGGTGCTCTCGGCAATGAGCTGCTCCAGCCAGGGGGTGAATGGGCTGAGCGGGGCCGAGGTGAGGATGGTCAGCTTGTCACGGCGGCGTGTGGGGTGGCGGGCGAGTTCGCCCATGATCGCCCCCAGAATCAGGGCGCTATTCTCCCGAACGGGGCGAGCGGCGCGGCACTCCCAGGCCATTGCCCGCGCGCTTTGTAGCAGGTTATCCAGATTTTGGCCGATCAGCGCGGCGGGAACCAGCCCAAAGAGCGACAAGGCTGAGTAGCGTCCTCCAATATCGGGAGGGTTGAGGTAGAGGCTGCGGAATCTGCTCTCCTGGGCCAGTTTCGCCAGTTGGGTTCCTGGGTCGGTGATCGCGACAAAGTGCCTGGCCCATTCGCGCGCATCCACCTCTTCGCTGATAGCCGCACGGAAGAAATCGAACAGGGCCATTGTCTCGCTGGTCGTTCCCGACTTGCTGGAGACAAGGAAAAGGGTCTGTGGCAGCGGGATGCGATGCAAAAGGTGCGCGATCTGTGCGGGGTCGGTGCTATCCAGGATGGTGAGTTCTGGATAGCCAGGCAGGACTCCCAGCATACGCCGCATGACTTCGGGGGCGAGGCTGCTGCCGCCCATGCCCAGCAGCACCACTTGCGTTATGCCAGCAGCGCGTATTTCCAGGGCAAGCGCCTGTAGGCGGGGGACGTCCACCAGCATGGCGTCGGGCAGGTCCAGCCAGCCAAGGCGGTTCTCGATGTCGGAGACTGCTTGCGGGGTGGACTGCCATAATGTGCCGTCGCGGTTCCAGATACGACGAGCGGCCTTGATATCCTGAAGCTCTGTCAACGCTGAATTCAGATCCGATTCGTACTCACCAATATCATACCAAATGGGGAAATCCCCAGGGATGGCTCTTTTCATCCGAGTCCTCCTGATACCTGTCGAGCTTGTGTTTGTGGCTCAGGCTACTATAAGGTTGCCTGAGCGTCAAGTGCTGGCAGTGCGTGGGGACCTGGCTAGAGGCGCATTCTGGCGCTTGACGAACTGGATGGAACTGGATAGAATCGCGCGCGATGATTACGGCTGATCATAGGCGAATGAGACCATAGTTTGCGGGGTCCGTGTTTGTGAGCGCATTGTCTCGCTCGGACGCGTGAGACATGCTACCTGCGAGCCTATTGTGTCCAGTGGCGAATCTGGAGCGCGGAGCAACTCGCGCGTCGTCTCAGAGCGTCGGCAAAATCTATCCTGGGAGGAGCGTATGTAGTAGAACATTACGATTTTTTCATCTTTGCCCCTTATGTTTTTAACTGTTACTTCATGTTGCTGTGCTATACTGTGCACGACCCGTCGATGTAGCCAGACAATACTTATTTGGGAGGTAGAATGAGCAAACGAACGTTGTTTCTCGCCATTGGGCTACTGGCCCTATTCTGGGTTGCGGCTGCCGTCCTGGTGCAGGCAGACAACCAGAAGACTGATGGTGTGGCAGTGGCCCAACCAGCCGCGCAGGCGACTATCCCCGCTCCTGAGAATGTTGAAGTATCGCTCTCTGTATTCCCGGAAGTGGTCTGCCCTGGGTACAATCTGTACTATACCTTCTGGCTGACCAACACCTCAGAGTCAGTGATCCTCTCGGGTGCCGCTATCCAGGCTGATCTTCCTGCAGGAACCTGGTTTGACACCGGGAATGTCAATCAGGATCTGGGAGGCAGCATCCCCGGCGTCTACAAGGAAACCTATGATGACGTCGAGGAAAAGTGGTACCGCTGGTTCGAGTGGCAAACGACTGATGATATCGAACCGGGCGAGAGGATTGAGGCGCGTGTGGCTGTGCACTCCTATTCCTCGCTGCCTCAGGGAAGGATCATCACAGGCACGTTCAAGTACAACGTTACCGAGTCCAAGAGATCGCGTTTGCAGGTCTCGCTGCCTTACTCGATCTCTGTAGAGAGCAGTGTTGACCGGGGCGTTTGCGAGGCGACAGTAACGCCGACGCCGACCAATACGCCGGAACCGACGGCCACCTTTACGCCGACGGTGGAACCTACAGAGACCGTGGAGCCGACTGAAGAGCCGACCCCGGTTGTGTACGGGTGCCTCTTGCCGCTGATCTTTAACTAGATCACTCTTGAGCACCAAGGTCCGAGCTCCGTCACAGGACGGAGCCCGGACCTTTTTTTTTGCAGGTAGGGAAGCGCGCTCGCGGCGGTTCAGTCTGGCGAAGGGCCAGTCGGGGCGCGGCGAGCCGTTTCGATGACCTCCTGCAGAGGGAGATCGTGTTCACGGGCCAGCCTGGCGCAGTCGTCGTATTCTGGTTTGATGCTAATTACGCGGCCCTGCAATATCTTGAGCTTGCGGCGCACAGGCCCCCAGGGTGTTTGCACAGTGTCTATACATCGGTCGGCGATCTGCCGATGGAATAGCTGCCAGCGCACGCCCAGCGTGGTCGTTTCCTGGAGGATTAACTGTCGCAGGCGGGGACCATGCTCCGGGGCACAAAGGACGGAGAGCAGCACACCGGGGCGGTTCTTTTTCATTTGGATGGGCGTAAACCAGACATCTAGCGCCCCCTCGGCGAGCAGGCGCTCCATTGCATAGCCCAGCGCCTCGCCGGTTGTATCGTCCAGGTTGCACTCTAGCAGTAGCACCTGGTCGCCTTCGGCCTCAGCCGTTGTCATGCTGGCTTCCTTGTGAGCTGGCGGCACGGGCCGCGGCTACGCGGTTGGCGATCAGCCCGGCCATCGCTCCGGCGCCGATGCCGTTGTCGATATTGACGACGGTCAGGCCGGGGGAGCAGGTTTGGAGCATGGCCATCAAGGCTCCCTGGCCCTGGCCGCCCATGCCGTACCCCACGGATGTGGGCAGGCCGATCACGGGCACGTTGACCAGTCCCGACACCACCGAGGGCAAGGCGCCATCCATTCCGGCGGCGACGATGATCACGTCGACGTCGGCAGATTCGAGCAATTCTTGCAGGGGGCCAAAGAGGCGGTGGATTCCGGCAACGCCCACGTCGTATACTGTATAGACAGAACAGCCCATTTCCTGGCAGAGAACAGCGGCTTCTTCGGCGATGGGCTGATCGGATGTGCCAGCGGTCAGAATGCCCACGCGCCCGCCGGTGGGTGGCGTGCGGTTGCCGTTGCGCCGAACGATGGCCATGCGCGAGGCTTCGTACCACTCGAGGCTCTCCGGGCCATATGTTTCGATCAGGGCGGAGTGCAGCTCTGTGGAGACGCGACTAAGGATGGCTCGTCCTGCCTTTTCCAAAAAGCTGGCAGTGATGTTCAGGGATTGGGACACACTCTTGTTACTGGTGAGAATTACTTCTGGTACTCCCTTGCGGTTCTGCCTGCTGAAATCCGGTCGTGAGAAGGGAACCTGGTTCAGATCATTGAGATGCTGGTTGGTCAACTCGGTCATTCATGCTCCCGGTTCGATAGCCCTCAAGGTCCAGGGCGACATAATGATAGCCCGCACTCTGCAACGCCTGGACGACGCGCTGCCTCACGGCTGGCGCTGTCAGGCGTTCGATGTCCTCAGGGCGGACCTCGATGCGAGCGACGGGGTAATGATCTCGGATGCGTAGCTGGTGGACGCTCACGATCTGCCGCAGAGCAGTCTCCGCTTGTTCGACCCGTTGTAGTCCCTCCAGAGTGAGGGGGACGTCATAGGGGAAGCGGGAGGCCAGGCAGGCCGCCGAAGGCAGGTTCCAGGTGGCAAGGCCACGGCGTTTGGAAAGCTCGCGAATATCTGCTTTGGTGAGGCCCGCCTCGGCCAGAGGGGCGCGGACCCCCAGTTCGCGGGCTGCGCGCGCGCCCGGCCTGTAATCCAGGGCGTCGTCCACGTTTTCGCCATGCAGGAGGGTGGCCCCTCCAGTTTGTTGCAGCAGGGCGAGGATGGCTTCAAAGCGGAACCTTTTGCAATAGTAGCAGCGTTGGTTCGTGTTGGCGCTGATGTCCGGGTTGGACAGTTCGTCAAAAGCCATCACTTCATGGCGCACGCCCAGAGATTGCGCTATCTGGCGGGCGGTCTCTAGCTCTTGACGGGGGAGCAGTGGCGAGTCGGCAGTCAATGCCCGGACGCGGGCCACGCCGAGCGCGTCCACGCAGGCGGCGAGGAGATAGCTGCTATCTACCCCCCCGGAGAAAGCAACCGCTACCTGGTCAAACCCGGCGAGAATATGATAAAGGCGTTCCTCTTTTATCTGCAAGTCTGTTTTCATTCAATGAATCCTGTGGCTCTATATTGCACACGTTGTATTCTATGGCGTGGGGTTGGTCGCCACGCTACCGGTTATTATAGCAGCAACGACCTGCTCGTCAATAAAGCGGACGGTTCCGCTCGCAGAGCGCTCTGCGAGCGAGCGCTCTGCGAGCGGGCGCTCTGCGAGCGGGCGCTCTTGGAACGAGGCAAGGGGGGAGCATTTTGGTTTTGACGTGCGCCTACAATAGTGGTATCATGTTGTATAGACGGGATGCAGAGATGCCCCTATCGTATCGCAAGTGGGCGGTAGACGATGGGGGTTTTATTCTGTTTGAGTTGTGTTAGACTGCTGCAAGCTCACAAAACGGGGGAACCATCTATGCGCATTGGCATCGATGCCCGGCTTACGCATTACAGGCAAGCGGGTATCAGCCAGTACATTCTCCAACTGATCGAGGGGTTGGCTCGCTGCGAGGCGCAGGACGAGTTTACCATTCTGCAAAGCTACAAGAGTCGCGAACCAATTCTCAGTAACTCGAATTTCGCCGTGCGCCGTCTGTTAACACCAAGCCACCATCGCTTTGAGCAGTTTACTCTGCCGCTTGAGCTTTCCACGATGGGCTTGGATGTGCTCCACAGCCCTGATTCTATCCCGCCGTTTAGGCGCAATTGCCGTTCTGTGATCACCATTCACGATCTGGCTTTTCTGCTGTACCCGCACCTGTTGACCAAGGATTCAGCGCGCTATTACAGCCAGATAGATCAGGCCGTTCAGCATACCGACGCGATTATCGCTGTGTCGCAGGCCACAAAGAATGACATTGTGCGTCTGCTGGGCGTATCGGAACACAAGATCACG
This sequence comes from Chloroflexota bacterium, assembly GCA_012515695.1. GTDB lineage: Bacteria > Chloroflexota > Anaerolineae > UBA1429 > UBA1429 > JAAYXX01. Next base: position 5,481 of record JAAYXX010000201.1, on the reverse strand, counting down.
GTGATTTACGAAGCGGCAAGCCCGATCTATCGGCCCATCAGGTCGCCCGAACTGAGCCAGCGAGTCAGGGGGCGCTTTGGCATTCCCGGCGATTTCGTGCTGTTCATGAGCACCATCGAGCCGCGCAAGAATGTGCCGAACTTGCTCAGAGCCTTTCGGCAGTTGTTGAATGACTATCATCTAGACATCAAACTGGTGCTCGCCGGGGAGAAGGGCTGGCTCTTTGAGGATGTCTTCAGGCTGATGTCTGAGCTTGATCTCTTGGAGGATGTGATCTTTTTGGGACGCGTCTCCTCTGAGGAGCTGTTGTGGCTTTATAATACGGCCCAACTGTTGGTTGCCCCGTCTATCTATGAAGGATTCGGGTTGACACCGCTTGAGGCGATGGCATGTGGCACTCCTGTCGTGGTTTCCAATGTGTCTTCGTTCCCTGAGGTGGTGGGGGATGCGGGCATTCTGGTGGACCCGAACAACGTGGATGAGATCACGGTAGGGATGTGGCGCGCTCTCAGCGACTCGAAATTGCGGGAATGCTTGATCGAAAAGGGGTTGAAACGGGCGGCCACCTTCTCCTGGGATAAAGCTGCTGCGGAAACGCTAGAGCTTTATCATAGCCTGGCTTGATCGTCGGGCAAGGGAAGGCTATGCAGACTATCCCGCGTAACGGTCGACGGCAGATCCTTTTCTTGACTCCTCAATTCCCCTATCCACCTGAGCAGGGGACTTCGATCCGAAACTATAACCTCCTGGTGGAGGTGGCCCGGCGGCATGACGTGTCGGTGCTCTCTTTTGTGGAAGAAGGGCAGGACGATCCTGGACCATTGGCCGACCTGTGCCGCGTTCTACGGACTGTGCACGTGCCTGTGCGAACGCCCAGGGACCGCCTGGAGACGCTGCTGACAACCCCGCTGCCGGACATGGCGCGCCGATTGTTCTCCCCCGAGTTTGCGGCCGCGTTGAGAACGCTGCTCGACGAGTATCGCTTTGATGTGGTGCAGATCGAGGGGATCGAGCTAGCGCCGTATGCCTTTGTTGTGTCCGAGTGGTTGGGCGACAACGCGCCGACGCTGATATTCGACGATCACAATGCCGAGTATGTGCTGCAACGGCGGGCGTATCAGACGGATGCGCGCAACCCTCGGCGTTGGGCACAAGCATGTTATTCGCTGACGCAGTGGCAGCGGTTGGAGCGTTTTGAGCGGCGCGTGTGCGAGCTGGCTGATGCCGTGGTGTGTGTATCGGAGGCGGATGCCGAGGCGTTGAGGCAGCTTGTCCCTGGCCTGCAACCGGTGGTGGTTCCCAATGGGGTGGACGTGGAGCGATACCGCCCCGATCTGCCCGATAGCATTCCGTTGCAGCACCCCGCCCTGGTGTTTACCGGCAAGATGGACTTTAGGCCGAATGTAGATGCTATGTTGTGGTTCTGCCGCCAGGTGTGGCCCAAGATCACGGCTCGGATGCCGGAGGCGCACCTGTATATTGTGGGAAAGAACCCGCACCCCCGGCTGGCGTCGTTGGCGAGAGATGAGCGGGTGACGATCACCGGCTATGTGCAGGATAATCTGCCGTATTTCGGGGGCGCGGATGTGTATATCGTTCCCTTGCGGATTGGCGGCGGCACGCGGCTGAAGGTGTTGGAGGCTATGGCGACCGGCAGGGCGTTGGTGAGCACCACCCTGGGGATTGAAGGGATTGCGCTCACACCCGGCCAGCACGTGCTGGTGGGGGATAGCGCCGATGCCTTTGCCGACGCGGTATTGGAACTGCTGCACGACCCGGCTCGCCGACAGATCATGGGCCAGGCCGCGCGTGAGTTTGTCGTAGAGCATTACGACTGGGGCCGGATCGTGCCGCGACTGGACAGCCTGTATATGGCTTTGTGAGATGCTCCCGTCTACCCTCTAGGTGATGATTAGCCCTTTGGCCTCTGGTTGTAGCGGAGGCCACTCCAGATTCAGGGCTGCAAGCTTTTCCTCAAGAACTTGCGAGATTGCCAGGTTGCGATACCACTTTTTGTCGGCGGGGATGATGTGCCAGGGGGCATGGTCGGTGCTGCACCTGGACAATGCATCCTCGTAGGCAGCCTGGTACTCCTCCCATTTGGCGCGCGCGGCAAGGTCCTCAGGGCGGAATTTCCAGTGCGAGTCTCGCTCCTTCAAGCGATCCAGCAGGCGTTCGCGCTGTTCCTCTTTGGATATGTGGAGAAAGAACTTGCAGATGACGACGCCGCTTTGTGCCAGCAGTTCTTCAAAATGGTTGATGGCCTCGTAGCGGCGCTCCCAGACTTTGCGGGGAACGAGTTCCTCCACGCGAACGATCAGCACGTCTTCGTACTGCGAGCGGTTAAAGATGCCCACCATGCCTTTGGGGGGTACGGCCCGATGGACGCGCCACAGGAAATCGTGCGCCTGTTCTTCGGGCGTGGGCGTCTTGAAGCTGGTTACTTGCACGCCCTGCGGGTTAAAGGCGCTCATCACGTGTTTGATAGCGCCGTCCTTGCCGCTGGTGTCTGTGCCTTGCAGGATGACGAGCAGCGCATAGCGTCTGGTGGCGTACAGTAGCTCTTGAAGCTCCTTGAGTCGCTCTCGGCGTTCGTCCAGCTCCTCAAGGGCCTGCTTTTTGGTCAGGCCGCCGGTGTCTGCCGGGTCGTGGCGGTCCAAGGATACGCGAGTGCCTGGTTCTACGCGGAATCGGTTCTCTGCCAAGGTCGTCTCCTCCGCCAGGGGTTGTATTGCGTTTGCAGCCCAAGTCTTGCAGGGTTATGAATGATGCTGATCCAGATCGTAGATGCCTGCTACCTCTACGCCAGCGTCTCGCAAGAGAGCCTGTACGGTCTCGGTCTGCTCCCGGTCAAAGCGCAGTGCCACGCCACAGTCGCTGGATAGCTCGCGTGGCGTAGGAATGAGCTTGATGGGTATTCGGTTCACCTTGAGTATTTTTTCGGCGCGCAAGGCGGCTGACGTTGTATGGAACAGCACGACTCCATATTGGTTCATGGCCTGCAGATCCGTTCTATCGCTTTCAGGGTGTGTTCAATGTCTTCCATCGTAGTGAAAATGCCTGGGGCCAGTCGCACCGTGCCGTCGGGAAAGGTGCCGATGGTGCGATGAGCGGCAGGGGCACAGTGCAGGCCTACGCGGGTCAGTATAGCGTATTCCTCGTCCAGGCGAAAGCCGATCTCTGATACACTGAGGCCCTGAACTGTAATAGAGACGGTGGCAGTCTGTTTATCCGCGTTCTGCGGGCCGTGTACGGTGACGCCAGGTATGTCCATCAGACCCTCGATCAGCCTATGGGTGAGCGAACGTTCGTGAGCGCGAATCGCCTCTACGCCTTGTTCGCGCACGTAACTGATTCCGGCTGCGAGGCCAGCAATTCCCACGCCGTTGGGCGTGCCGCTCTCGAACTTGTCGGGGAGCATATCGGGCTGTTCCTCGAATTCGGAGCGGCTCCCTGTGCCGCCACAGATAATGGGCTGGATGCGATTCACATCGACATGGGAGGCGATAACCAGCCCGCCGGTTCCGGGGGGACCCAGCAGCCCCTTGTGACCGGTAAAGGCCAATAAGTCGATGTCCATTTCCTGTACATTGATGGGAAGCACGCCCGCCGTCTGAGCGGCATCTACCATGATCAGCGAGCCAGCTTGATGCGCGATGCGAGCCGCTTCTGCAACAGGCAACAGCGTGCCTGTGACGTTACTGGCGTGATTCAGGACGACGAGGGTAGGGCGGGGCTGCATGGCCGCCGCCAGATCGTTGAGGTCTAGCGTGCCGTCGGCGGCGCAAGGAACTATCGTAAGCTGCACGCCCTGGCGTTCAAGAGCGCGCAGGGGGCGCATGACCGAGTTGTGCTCGATGCTACTGGTGACAACGTGATCCCCCGGCCTGAGCATCCCCCAGAAGACGAGGTTGAGTGCCTGGGTGACGTTGCAGGTGAAGATGACTCGCAGCGGGTCGGCGGCGCCGAAAAAGTCGGCAATCGTATCTCGCGCGTCAAACACGATGCGTCCGGCAGCGATGGAAAGCCGATGGCCGGAGCGGCCGGGGTTGCCCCCGGCGCGCTCCAAAAAGTTGGTCATGGATTGTGTAACAGCAGGCGGTTTGGGCCACGAGGTGGCCGCATAGTCCAGATAGATCATTTACTCAATACCAGTCTATAGCCGCCTGCGGGGCGGTCGGTTACCACGACGCTCCAGCCTGCCTTTTCGGCTATGCGGGAGCAGTTGTCTCGTGACGTGCTCGAATCAACCAGAACGATGACCGTACCTTGCTTTGCCTGCTGGATGGCTTGTTTGGTGAGCAAAACGGGTTGCGGACAAGATAGTCCGCTGGCATCTATGGTGATGGTCTGGTTCATCTGGCTTGCTCCGTTTCTGGCACCGCTTGCGGCCGTGGTTCGCGCATGGCGAGGCCGATGATTATGCAAACGATCAGGCCGACGATCACAGCGACGGGGCCATAGGGTGCTGGCCCGGTGGGGGAGCTGGCTGTGTTAAAGTTGTGGGCGAAAGCAGCGCCCGCCAGCATACCCAGCACGAAACTGCCCGCGTCCGCATCGCCTTCACCGGACATAAAGAGCTGGCGACCGGGACATCCTCCGGCGAGGGTGAAAGCCAGCCCGGCGAGGACCATTCCCCCGAAATTCCACAAGAGGTTGGTATGCGCCACTGGTTGGCCTTCAAAGCCGGGCTTGAACTGGCCCAGCCCAAGGTTGGCGAGAAACGCGGTGACTACCAGAGCGAGGACGCCGTTGAGCAGGTGGTTATCGCCGACCAGGATCAGGTCGCGGATGGCGCCAACTGTGCAATAGCGGCTGCGCTGTGCCAGAAAGCCAATCAGCAACCCGGCGCCAAGGGAGATGGCGATAGCAGCGTGCTGGCTGCCCGGCCCAGACTGCGAGAAAAAGATGGGGCCGGTCGGGTTTCCATCCGCATCGCGGCCAAACTGAGGCGCGAACAAAAGGGCGAGCAACAACACAACCATCATGGCGGGCATGGCCCAGCCTACGGCTCGCGGCGCGGGGTGGTTGCGGCCCAGGCTATATCCTGAGCGCAGGAACACGATGCCCAAGAGAATGCCTCCGGTGAGTCCCAAGATGCCCGGAATGGCGTTCCAGTCGCCGCCACTTAGTCGCAGGTACGCCCGCCAGGGGCAGCCCAGGAATACCAGAGCGCCTATGACGGAGAACATACCCAAGAGAAAGCGGATTAGGGGGGCCGAACCGGTGCGTGGCTTGAACTCGCGGAAGATTAGCGCGGCCACCAGCGACCCCAGCACGAAACCGATGATCTCGGGGCGGATGTACTGGACTGCGGCGGCCCGGTGCAAGCCCAGCGCGCCTGCAATGTCGCGGTTGAAACAGACAACGCAGACGCCCATATTTCCGGGGTTGCCTGCCCGCACGAGGAGCGGCGCGATGACGCCGACGGCGATACCCGTGATGATCGGACCCCAACGGGAGATAAAGAAGCGACTGAAG
>JAAYXX010000028.1 GCA_012515695.1 Chloroflexota bacterium | reverse complement strand
TTTGCACTTTTCAACTACCAGCCTGGCACTTTAGTGCTAGGCGTTCGGCGCGGGCCGCAGCCACAGCGGGTTACCCAGATTAATAGTTGAAATTCATAAACCGCCCATCCCAATGGCTGTTGCCGAACTATTTTGCCAAATCTCATGAACAGCAGCAACCATGAGATCGCCAACAGGTTGGCACCGCCATGCATGGCGCGCCCACCTTCGTGGGCTGATTTGCAGCCGCCGAAGGGCGGCTTTGCAAAGGTTGCCGCGGTTTCAACCGCCCATCCCAATGGCTGTTATCGAACTGTCTTGTTAAGTCTTATGAACTGCCCATGCCCCCCCGCGCAACATTGACGCAGCCCCGAAAAAGGCTTTATACTCCCCCACGAAACCCTCTACGACCACTCACCCCCGTCTATTTCCGCCATTGCATCCATCCTCCATCGCGCCCCAGGCTACCCAAAGGCCGAGTAGAGCGATAGAAGGAAGGTTGTGATGCTATCTCGCCCATATGATCCCGAACGGGATAGAGAGGCCGCCCACCGTATCTGGCAAGAGGTGGGTTGGCTGGAGAAAGAGGCCAGGCACCTGGAAGCATTCGACGCCATGCTCACCTCGGTGCGGGCAATGGTGGCCGACCTGAACGGCCAGGCCGAGTGCCTTGTGGTGACAGGCCCCGGCGTGCTGCGCTACCTGGACCGCGACCTGCCGCTGTCCGTGGTCCTGGGAGTGGCAACCAGCCACGTGGGCCGCAAGCAGGGGTTGGCTTCGCAACTGGCAGCGCGCGCTGTCGCCCTGGACGCCGCGAGTGGCGCCCAAGTCGTGGCGTTGAGCATGTTCGAGCAGGGGTACTATAACCAGCTTGGGTTCGGCACTGGCGACTATGAACTGTTGGTGCGCTTTGACCCCTCCCGCCTGCATACCCGCGTCAAGCATCGCGCACCGACCCGCCTCTCGGCTGACGACTGGGAGCAGATGCACGCGGCACACCTGCAACGCGCGCGCCGTCATGGGGCTGTCAGCATCCTGGCCCCTGCCGTCATCCGCGCAGAAATGGTCTGGACCAAGAACCCCGTGGGGCTGGGCTACCACGATGGCCCCGATGGCAGCCTGTCGCACGGCCTCTGGATTTCCGCCACCGAGATCGCCAACGGGCCATATGAATTGCAGTGGATGGTCTACCAAACCCGCGACCAGTTACTCGAACTCTTGGCGCTGATCGCCAGCCTGGGGGATCAGGTGCGCCTGTTCACCATGACCGAGCCAGCAGGCGTCCAGCTACAATCCCTGCTTCGCTTCCCCTTCCGCTATCGCCAGATCAGCGAGAAATCCGCCTTTGCAACCGGCATCGGCGCTTCCGCCTGGTGGCAGATGCGTATCTGCGACGTGCCGGGCTGTCTGGCGCAGACCAGCGTGTATGGCGAGCAACTGCCCTTTAACCTGCACCTGATCGATCCAATCGAGCGATATCTACCCGATGATGCCCCCTGGCGAGGTGTCGGCGGCAACTATGTCGTGACCATCGGCCCCACCTCGCACGCCGAACCCGGAACTCACCCGAAACTGCCCACACTTACCGCGTCCGTCGGCGCGTTCACGCGGCTGTGGCTGGGCGTGCGCCCCGCCTCCGGTCTGGCCGTCACCGACAGGCTTTCGGGGCCGCCCGACCTGCTGGAGCGCCTGGACAACACCTTGCGCTTGCCATCCCCCAAGACAGACTGGCCGTTCTAGACAGATCCCAGAGCGGGCAGGCCACGGCCATCGAGTAGCACATCCCTCAACAGACAAGTTGACGCGCTGGTTGGACTGTGCTAGATTAGCGATATGGGATCGAGAACCGCTCACGAAAGGAGAAGGTCATGTCGCAAGTACTCCACGCACGACGGTTGCTGCATCTTCTAGTAATTCACAGGTGGAACCCCGTCTAGCAGACATGACCTCGCGCGCGTGAGCGTCGACGATTCCTCTGCCAGTCGGGATTGTCTTACGGGAGGAATCTCACTTGCTTCTAAGCACATTAGGGTGGAATCCCAATTCCGCTCGCTACTTCCAACAGTACAGAAAACAAGGCCTGATCCCCGCCAGAGTGGCAGGGGAACACAAACACGTCTATTTGCTCTACAGCGAACGGGGCGAACTATGCGGGCAGGTATCTGGCCGCATTCGCCACAACGCCCGCTCTCCCCACGACTTTCCTGCCGTGGGCGATTGGGTGGCTCTCCAGCTTCAGCCAGGCCAGACTCAGGCCACTATCCAGACTATTCTGCCGCGCGCCTCCCGCCTTGTCCGGCAGGTCTCCAGCGGTCGCTTCCCCGAGCGTATCGTGGCCGCAAATGTCGATACCGTCTTTTTGGTCCATAGTCTCGACCAGAACGTAAACCTGCGCCGCGTGGAGCAATGCCTCACACTCGCCTGGGAGAGCGGCGCAAACCCCGTGATCGTCCTCTCCAAGGCGGACCTGTGCCCCAACGTCCAGGCGCGAGTCGCCGATATCGAGACCGTAGCCTTTGGCCTGCCCATTCACCCCATCAGCACACTCACCAACCAGGGCATGGACCAACTGCGGCCCTACCTGGGCAGCGGCCAGACGGTTGCCTGCCTCGGCCCCACTGGCGTTGGCAAGTCCACCTTGATTCAAAAGCTCGTCGGCAACCCCGCGCCCACTGGGGAGACGCCCGGCGAAAACCGAAATGGCGGTGATCAACCCATCATCCCCTGCCAGTTGTTCCCGTTGCCCGATGGAGGGGTGCTCATTGATAGCTCCGACCTGCGCGCACTGCTGTCCGCAGATCAGGAGGAAACTTTTGAGGATGTGGAGGCGTTGGCGGCCATGTGTCGCTTCCGCGATTGCACCCACCAGCGCGAGCCGGGATGCGCCGTGCGCCGGGCCTTGGAGGACGGGCAACTGAATTATGCCCGGTTCAAGAGCTATCTGCGCCACCACAGAGAAGCCCAAACGCTGGGAGTTGAGCAGGATGATCGCCGCAATGAGCGCCGTCGCGAGGCGGAAAAGCTCAAGCAAGAGCGGCTCATCCGCACCTCTCGGCGGATGAAAGAGCAGGACGCGGAATGACAAAAGACCCGTGGTCTGAAGGCCACGGGTTTCATTTTGTCATAGCACCAGCGCAATCCGCCAGAATCGAGTGTCGAACAGCTACAGCCTGCGCTGCAATTCCTCCCACGTTATCCCCGCCAGGTCTTCCCCCGTCAGGTCTACCCCGTGCAGGTCTGCCCCGGCGAGTTGTGCGCGCGCAAGGTCCGTGCCCACCAGATTGGCGTTCTGCAAATCCGCGCCTTGCAGGTTCGCGTCAGCCAGGTCGGCGCCCTGCAAATTGGCGTGCTGAAGGTTCGCCTCCCGCAGGTTGGCGCGCGAGAGGTCTGCGCCTTGCAGGTTCGCCCCTTGTAGGCTGGCTCCATCCAACACCGCGCCTGCAAGATCAGCGCCCTGCAAGTTCACCCCGCGCAGGTCGTACCCTCTCAGGTCCATGCCGCTCAGTTCTGCGCCTTGCAGGTTGACCCCCTGCCACTGGACCCCCTCCAGGTTGGATTCGGCCAGGTCCGCCCCTTGCAGATTCGCCCCCGTCAGGTCTGCGTTACGCAGGTTGGCGTTTGGCAGGTCGGCCCCCTGAAGATTGGCCCTCTGTAGTCTGGCTCCATCCAGAATGGCCCCCTGTAGGTCGGCCCCTTGCCAGTTGGTTCCCCGCAGGTCATAGCCTCTGAGGTCCGCACCACGCAGGTCTGCCCCCTGGAGATTCACCCCTTGCAAGTTCGCCTCTTCCAGGTTCGCTTCGGAAAGGTCAGCGCCCTGTAAATTGGCGTGCTGTAGATTCGCGTTTCGGAGATTGGCGTTCGTCAGGTTCGCCCCTTGCAGGTGCGCGCCGTCCAGTTGCGCCCCATCCAGAATGGCCCCGTCCAGCACAGCCCCCATCGCGTGCACATCGCGGAACCCCTGCGCGCGCAAGGTCTCTGTCGCCCCGTGCATAGCGAGGTGTGCCTGCCTCCGCGCCTCCCGCGCCGCATGGCGCGCTTCCCGCTGCGCCTCGCGCATCGCCTGGCGAATGTCCTTGCGCGCCTCATGCCATTCGTGGCGCGCTTCGCGCCATGCCGGGTTATGCCTGTGCCGGAACACGTGGTCAAAGACGGTGAAAGGGTCTTGCGTGGCGTCTGGCTCGTCTACAGGCCGCTCGCTGGCTGGCTCATCGTCCCACGGGCTGGCAAACGGCTCTTCGTCGGCGGGCTGTTCGTCACCCAGCGCCTCCAGCAGCCGGGCCGCTTCCTCGGCGGTCAAACGCCCTTCGGCGACCATGTTCAGTATCCGCATCTGTTCTTCGCTCATAATATACTCCCTCCCCCGACCCTCACGGGGTATGTAGTGCTTGCGGCATCCGCAACCTAGCGCGCCTGCCGCTTGAGCTGGTTCAATTGCTCGGCGGCTTCTGCCGGGTCAATCTCCCCTCGCTCCAACTGGTCCAGAATCTGGCGACGCAGCGCGGCCAGTTCTTCTTCCTCGTGAACCGGCTCCACCTGAAAGCCCAGCTCTTGAATGACCTCGTTCAGTTTAGCGCGCAGCGTCCAATAGGACTGGCCCAGATCGCGCTCCATCTCTTTCAGGTTGCCGCGTGTCTTGACAAACGCCTGGACAAAGCGGGTAGACTCGGGTGACAGCTTACAAAAGGGGCAAGGCTCATAGCGGGCCAGGATCACCGTCTCACACGACTTGCAGTTCAGCCGGGTGATCTCCAACTCGCCGCCACAATTGGGGCAATGCTCCAACACTTTACGCATGGGCATCTCCTTTCTATTGCTATCATACAAAAATTTTTGCCCAATGTCAATACTTTATTATTCGAATTTGCTGTATCAGCAAAAAATTTGACGAAGCAACAGGCGGCGGAATCCCGTACAGGAGGTCTCGCGGGGGTATATGGCAGGGTAGCGCCGAGGGGAATGGTCGCGTCCGGGCCACCATGCGGCAACCCGGACGCGGTGAAGGTCAGTGGGCCGTGCGGGGCGCCTGGTACAGCGCCAGGATGTTCTCGAGGGGAGTGTTGGCCTGAATATTGTGGCAAGGGGCGATGATATAGCCGGTTCCGGTGCAACCCAGCGTACGCAGGTTGTACGCTACTTCTTCGCGCACATCCTCCGCCGTGCCAAAGGGCAGCGTATACTGATTATCTACACCGCCGTGGAAGCACAGCTTGTCGCCAAATTGCGCGCCGATGGCCTCGCGGTCCATCCCCTTGCATCGCCATTGGATGGGGTTCAGAATGTCAATGCCCATGTCAATCAGGTCAGGGATAATCTGGAAAATAGCTCCATCATCGTGGTGGAACACCTTTAGCCCATGCGCGTGCGCATGATCAATCGCCCGCTCGATCCAGGGGCGGTAATACTCTTCGATCATCCCCCTGCTGATCAAAAGCCCCGTCTGACTGCCAAAGTCGTCCGTCACCTGGGTGCTGTGCGCCAGCCCTTTGGTAGCGTTGTACGAACGCTCGTGGTATTCCAGGAAAAAGTCGGCGATCCGGCGGATCAGATGGCGGCTGAACTCGGGCCGCAGGGCCAGGTCCATCATGGATAGCTCCAGGCCGCGCAGTTGGTTGTGCCAGTAGAAAATGGCCGTATACCCCACCTGCACCCACCGCCCCCCGCAAGCCGACGCCTGATCTGCCAGCGCCGCATAGTCGTATTTGTCCAGGTCGGGCCAGGGGTACGCGTCAATATCGGCAATGGTCTCGGCGTCCGCCAAAGGATAGCCGACCTGCTCGGTGTACACGCCCGTCTCGTACACTTGCTGCCGGTAGACCATCCCCCATTCGTTCTGCGTCAAGCCGTCGGGCAGGCTGGCGTGGGGCATGGGGCCAGTATACGCAGGGCGCATCCCCATAATCCCGTCAATATCCAGGTAATCCAGCACCTTGATCCAGTCGTCGGTGCCGCAATACTCTAGCAAACGCTGTTGAACTTCGGCCACCGCCCAAATGTCCGTCGGGAAGCGATCCAGCGGCTGGCGCTCGACGGCTGCCTTGATCCGGTCAAAATGATTCATGCATTGCCTCCAGGAGATCAGTATCAGGGCTTGTCCCAGTCGGTAGGCTTGTGTCGCGCCAACAGCGTCTCGGCGTGCTGCGCGCGCCCGGTTTCGCGCAATCGTTGGCTATAGCTCAGCAGATGACCGCGTGTGTGGAATGGCCCACCCTCGCGCATCACCGTCCACAGGGGGTCTGTATCACTATCCGACGTGCTCATCATCTCTGCCTGCCAGCGTTCCAGCAGGCTCAACCCCAGGTGCACAATATCCCCGTACACGTCGGACAGGTCGTTCATCTCGTGGGGGTCCTGGTCCACGTTGAACAACATCACCGGCGGGTAATCCTTCAGCCCGTCGTGATACGTCCGAATGAGCATCCACGGGCCAAAGCGCACCGCTCGCTGGCAACTCCACGCGCACTGGCTGACCACCAGATAGTCGCGACCCACCCGCGTCCCGTCACGCAACGTAGCAGCCAGGCACTCTCCGTCCCATTTGGCCGGAATGCGCGCCCCCAGCATCTCGGCCATCGTCGGCGGCAAGTCCAGGTTATAGTGCAGGCCGTGGTCCACCCGCCCGCCGGGCAGGCCGGGCCAGCGAATAATCAGCGGCACGCGGGAGGTGATATAGTCCGCCGTATGGTGGTCGCCATACACCCCCAGCTCGCCCTGGTTCTCGCCATGATCGGAAGAGACGATGACGACGGTCTCGTCCAGCACGCCCTGCTCTTCCAGCGCGTCGAGAATCTGGCCGATGTGGTCGTCCATGTACTTGATGCCCGTGTCATAGCCGTCAATCCACTGCCGGTAATCGGCCAGTGTCGCGATCTCGTGCGGCAGCCGGGGCCACTTTTCGGTGTCATTCGGCCCATAGCCCCACGGCTCGTGCGCGCCGTGCGCCCCATACCCGGCATAATCCGCCGCGATTTTCTCCTCGGTGATCCAGTCTTCCATCGGCTGGCCTGCAAAGGGGTTTCCATACTCCAAAGGCGCTCGATACGGCGTGTGCGGGTCCCACATGTTCACCTGCAAGAACCAGTTGTCTTCTGCCCCGCGCCGCCTGATCCAGTCCAGCGCCAACGGCGTCACCTCGTCGGCCCGCTCCATGCCGCCCTTGCCGGGGTTGTACATCTCGCTAAACCCCCGATAGAACCACCACGCCGAATGGCGCTCGGCAAAGGGGCTAACGGACACGGTGTGAAAGCCCGCCTCGCGCAGCACCTCCATCCACGTGGCCGTCTCTCGCGAATTGCGGAAGGAACGCGCCGCCCCTTCTATGCGCGGGTCGGCGGCGGTGCCTCCGTGCCCCACCACGCCCGTGTGGATGCCAAAACGCCCCATGAACAGGCCCGCGCGCGATGGCAGGCAAGGGGCGTCGCAGGCGTAGGTGTTTGTGCAGCGCAGCCCCTCGGCGGCCAGCCGGTCTATGTTCGGCGAGGTGTCGCGCAAATAGCCATAGCAGCCAAGGTGGTCAGGCCGCAGCGTGTCACAATCCAGGTAGAGTATGCGCATGTCTCGCCTCCTATAGGCGTCGCGTTTGCCCCTTCAACTCGGACATATTGCGCAGGAAAGTGATCAAGTTGTCGCGCCCCAGCATTCCCAACAGGTTCCCGTATTTGTCCACCACGGGTAGCTGGTTGACCCCTTCGCTCGTCATCATCTGAAGCGCATCCCACAGGGGAGTATCAGGCTCCACGGTTTGCAGCCTGTCCAGAGGAGTAACCACATCGCCCACGCGCGTGTTTCGCCATTCCTCTCTGGGCACTTCCCGCACGTTATGCAGGCTCAACAGGCCCAACATCTGCCCGGCATTCCCTACGGTATAGCAGCGTCGGGCGCTGTGCATCAGGTACTCTTCGACGAACAGGTCCAGCGTCAACTGAGCAGGCAGCAGCGTGCAATCCTCGCTCATGATCTCTTGCACGGTGTGTCCATCCAACAGGCTGCGAATGCCAACCTGGGCGTAGCTGCTGCGCGCGGCGCTATCCAGGAACAGACCAATGAACACAATCCACATGCCGCTTTGCCAGTTGCCGGAGAATGCCTGCAAGACCCCAATAAAGATAAACAGATACGCCACCACCTGGCCCGCCCGCGAAGCCCAGCGGGTAGCCACTACCAGATCGCGACGCACCGCCCACAGGATAGCCCGCAGAACCCGCCCTCCATCCAGCGGAAAGCCGGGTATCAGGTTGAACAGGCCCAGCGTGAGGTTGATGCCCCCCAGATACAGCGCGAGGGCGGCAACCGGCTCGCTGATCGTGCGGGTCAGCAGGTGCAGCAGGGCAAATAGCCCACTCAGGACGATACTGACGAACGGCCCAGCCCCGGCCATTAGCAGCTCCCGCCCCGGCGATTTCGGCTCTTCGGTGATCTGCGCCAGCCCCCCAAAGATGAACAGGGTAATATCCTCCACTGGCACGCCAAACGAACGCGCCACCAGGGCGTGGCCCAACTCGTGCAATAATACAGAGCCGAAAAAGAGCAGGCTGGTCAGGATGCCGATGAACCAGATCAGGCCCACCGCCCAATCGGGGTAACGCGCCGGGAAATAGTTCCCGGCAAGGCTCCACGTCACCAACACAAAGATGAACAGCCAACTGATGTGTATGCGCACAGGGATTCCGAACAGAGTGGCGATACGCAGCCGTGTCTTGAGCATGAGGGCACCTCCTGTTCCTGTTACGATCTTTCGACGATCACATAGGCCCGGCGCGATACCTCCGCATAGCCTACCTTCTCTGCCACTCGCAGCGAGGCCCAGTTGTCTTCCCCGGCGCTCCATACCGGCGTCAGCCCGCGCAACTGTACCCGCTCTGCCACCAGCGCCGCCGCCGCCGTCGCCAGGCCGCGCCCGCGCCACTCCGGGGCCGTGACCACGCCAATGTCGGCATAGCGCGCCGAAATGGCCGACGTGTGAGCAATGGCCACCACCTGCCCGCCGATGACCGCGCAAGCCACCACCCCTTCGGCCAACAGCGCCCGCGTGCTGCCAAACCCCGCGCCGCGCAGCTCTTCCGGCGCAGCACCCAGCAGGCCCGTGTCCTCAAGGGTTAGCAGGCGCACCGCCGGGTGGCGATACACCTGCGCGGGTTGGGACAATGTGAAATAGACATCGCCATAGTACCGCACCCGCTCGCCGCGCTCTGCCTGGATCAACTCCCCCAGTGGGGCGGCCAACGACAGCGACACGTCCACGCAAAACCACCCCGGCACCTGTTGCAGCAGCCCCCACACAGCGCGAGCATCCTCGCCAAAACCCACCGGCTCGCCCGGCAACGCGCCCGACTGCACGATGGCCGCCGCCGGGCTGGCGACATCCCCGACCACCCAGGCCCGCGCCAGGCCGCGCCGCAACCCATGCACCGAGATAACCGTCTCGGGGCTTTCGCCCAGCGCGTCGGCCAGTTGCTCCCGTCCCTGCTGATCCAGTTCCCTACAAGGCGCTGTCAGGCCCATGCCATTTATCACCTCTACCGACGGGCCAACTCGACGGACAGGTCCAGGTAGCGTTTGATCCCTTCGGGCGTCACGTTCCAGGGGATATGATTGCCGATGCACATCATGTACCCGCCGGTCATGTGGGCCGTCTCGACCATGCTCCGCACCATCGCCTCGATCTCGTCGGGGTCGTTGCGCGTGAGCACGCGGTTGTCCCCCTCCCCCGCCAGAAAACAGTCCTTGTGCTTGCGGGCTATTGCCTTGTAATCCGTGTACGGCTCACTGATGATGCCCCGCGCTCCACAGGCCATCACATCATCGGCGTAAGCGTCCATGCAGCCGTCGGACATGAAAATCACCTCTTTGCCAGCCGCCTTGACGATCCCCCAGAACTCTTCATAGCGGGGAAAGATGTACTTGTGCATCCATCGAGGGGAGCACGTCGGCCCCCGCGAGTTCACGATATCGTCATGGCACACGACAAAGTTGACGGGCAGCCGGGCAAAGGTGCGGAACACTCGCCGGTTGATCTCGGCGAACTCGTCCATGATGCGCTCAAATCGGGGGTCCAGGCAGGTCTCTAAAAATAGCTCCCACCCAAAGGTCAGCAGCGGCCACATGAACATGGTATTGTAAAACCCCGCTGACGCCGTCGAGCCTTCAGGGGCCTTGTCTCCCCACCAGGCGGGATAGTTTGCGCGGTATCGCTGATACAGCTCTTCCTCGTCCGAATAGTCCCGCGACTCGACCACGGGGATGTCGCTAAAGTCCCCCTGCTCCAACGGCGAAAAGGCGAATACATCCTCTGGGGTATGGAAGCGTTCCCCCCAGCTCCAATGAGTGGTGGTGCTATCTCCCCAACGCACATGCCGCCGCCCCTCGTCATCCACCGCCGAACTCTGCCCCGCCAGGGCCAGCGTCGGGCGTGGTATGGGATCGTCTGTCTCTGGGATTGCCAGCTCTAACTGCGGGTAAAGCTCTCGCAGCTTGAGGCGACACAGCCGCGGATGCTCATAGTAGTCAATGCCGGTCAGGTAGGTCTCTGCATCGGGACAGGACCAATGCTCCCAGTGCGGGATACGCTTGGGAGCCAGACCCATGAACGCCATGTAGCGATCGCTGTATTCCACTCTGATTCTCCTGCCATGATATTATGTTATGTATTACGCCCGCATCACAGCAACGGAACACCAACGCCTCACGGCCACCGCTAGGAACGATAGCGCGTCATCCAGGTCACCGCATAGTCCACCAGTTCGCGTTGAGGGAAAAACATGGCCTGAGCGCGTGCCACCTGCCCGCGCCGAACCAGCCCCGTCTCGCGCTCGAAATCGCGGCCAATCTGCACGAAATCCGCATCATCCCAGGCGAGGTCTGGGAACGTCACCCACTGGCGGCAGCCGTCCACCATCACCGGCGCGCCGCTGGTGACAACGCGCTTGCCGGGATAGGTCGCCCGGTATTCCGCCAGGTGCAGCGAGGTGTTGTTCCCGTGACCCACCCCCAGCAACAGCACCCACGCCCTCAGGTCATACAGCCGCGCCAACGGCGACTGTTCGCCCAGCCCGTAGGCCAGCGCGTGCCCGGCGATAATCTGCTCTGCGTGCGCGCCCCAGGCGGCAAAAGAGACCTGTGGATGGGCGCTGCGGCAGACGCCCTGCTGGCAACGAAAAGTCTCGGGGATTACCCCCATCCACCGCGTCGGGGTCAGGACGGGGTCATAGGCGGGCATCGTCTCGCGAATCGTCTCCCACCAGATGTCCGGCACGGGTGGATTCTGCCACTCGGCGGGGTCAGACAGATCACCCGAATGGGTCGGCATGACCAGGGTGCCCTCTGGCCCCAGCGCCTGTTCCAGGCCGTGGATCACTGCCACCGCCCCGCCGGACACCCAGCCCAACGAACTGAGCGACGAATGTACCAGCACGGTCATCCCCGGCGACAGCCCCAGGGCGAGCAAATCGGCCCGGATCGAGTAGACTGTCGCGGGCCTGTTGGTACGATGGATGGTCTCTTCTTCGCTCATGGAACACCTGTTTCCGGCCTGTCCCGCTTGGGGATGGCCTTTTGAGAATGCTCGAACCTCGTCGCACAGGCGCGCCCGCCTCGAGTCGGCGTTATAGTAACCTAATCCCTGCTGGCCTGCAAGGTCGGGCGAAACCACTCCGCCACCTCGCGCGCGTGCTCCTCAATAGAGCGGCTGCCATCCACCCGCATGACCCGCCACCCCCTGGCGGCTGCCCCGGCGGCGGCGTGTTCGGCATAAGCAATGTCGCGCTCCATCCAGCGCCGAAAGCACTCCTCCGGTTCGCTGCATTGCTGCAAAATGGCGTCCACCCAATCGCCTCGCCGTCGGTACCTGGCCCACACAAAATCCGCCGTCGGCACAACCCACACCGCCCGCCGGGGATCGGCCAGCACTCGCGCCACCAGTTCGGGCAACAGCGCGGCCCCCTCCGCTATCACCAGCCCAGGGGCCAGGCGCGCCAGGTCGTCGAGGATCATCGGGAACTGCTCGCGATAGACCGCCACCTCGGTCTCTACCTGCACGTCCACGGGCCGCATCCAGATTTCATCCCAGCTCATGCGGGCAGCCCGGTACAGCGTCGGCTGCTCGTCTGGCGTAGCGCGTTCTGTATGAGCCTGGTACGCATCATCACAGCGATACACCCGCCAACCATACCGTGCCGCCAGCAGATCCGCCATCGAGCTTTTGCCCGCGCACGGAGCGCCCCCCATCCACAACACGTGCGAGACGCCCCGCGCGCGTTCATTCCCATCCACCTTGAGCACGTGGCCCCCTCCTGATAGACAGAGCCAGCAGAAGGCCCCCATCGTATGCGTGTGTTCGCGCAGATTCGCCCAGCATAGGCGGTTTATGAATTTTAACTATTAATCTGGATAACCCGCTGTGGCTGTGGCCCGCGCCGAACGCCTAGCACTAAAGTGCCAGGCTAGTGGTTGAAAAAGTGCACTACAGAATAGCCAACCCGTTTCAACGGGTTTCTGCTTTCCGCAGCCTGGGAATTCATTCCTCGGCATATATGCCGCTGGCTGGGCCGAGCGAGCAGTAACAAGGCCAGCGCTGCCTCGGTTACCGAGCCATTTTGCTAATACTCATCAACCGCCCGGTATCAGCGCGTGTCTTGCATTATAAAGAAGCAGTCCACCAAGGGCGAATTGCCTCCAATGAACAGGCCCGCCAACGCTTGCCGACGAGCGCAAGCGCGGGCGGGCCTATAGAACACAGCGCGATATGCTACCCAAAACGCCGCTCAGGCCAGCATCGGGTCGTCACGCGGCTCTAGCAGCGCGCCGTCCTGCGCCAGTCTGGCGCGCAATGCCCCAGCGTCCACCTCGCGAGAGCCTTTGCCATCGTCAGCCGCCATCGCAGCCGCCGTGCCCGCAGCCTGCCCGCACACCATGCAGCAGACGGTGTTGCGCGTGCTGTTGTGCGCCGATAGCTCCACCGTCATCATCCGCCCGGCGATCAGCAGGTTGTCCAACCCCTGCGGGATCAGAGCGCGGTAGGGGATACCATAGGCCCCGCCGTTTTGCACAAAATCGCGGGGGTTGTCGATGAACGCAAAGCAGCCAATCTGATCGTCGAACTGCCGCGCCTGGATACAGTCCTCCGCCGTCAATTCATAGTCGCAACGAATGGCCAGCGCCCGCCGCTGCCCGACAGAAGGCGTGGCCCCGGCAGGGTAACAATTCTCACAGCCCGCTATGTGCTTGCGGAACACCTCCACCACGTCAAACATCTTGCCGCGCAGCACAATCTCGGCATCGGACAGCGCCTCTACATCCAGGCCATCGTTAGGGCCATAGTTGATGCAGTTGCAATAGGTGATCTCACGCGGGCGCACAGACGACGACAAAAAGCCGCCCGGCGCCTTGTCCACGCCCGCCTCGCGCAGCGGACGCATGTTGATCGCCAGCCGCACCAGGTCTGGCTGGCTCATCCCCGGCTTGACCGCGTGCGCCAACTGGGTAATCATGCCGCGCCGCTCCAGATCAGCCTCCATCGCCCCCAGGTCCACGTTGCACAGCCGGAAGGTAAAGCCTGCCGAATAAGCCCCCGGGTCGCCCGGTTTGAAGCGGATAGTGGGCGCGCCTGCCGCCGCCGCGATGATCCCGTCGCCCGTGCAATCCACAAATTGCCGGGCGCGAATCACGCGTCGCCCCGCCTTGTTCCAGACGACCAGCGCCTCCACGTGCCCCGCCTCGGCCCGCACATCCTCGGCCACCGTGGGGAACAGCAGCCGCACGCCCGCCTGCAGACAGGTATCCACCGCCACCCACCGGAACACCTCCGGGTCCACCGGCGTGAGCATGCTGACGAAATCGGCGCCCTTTTCCATCGGCACGTGGCCCAGCGCGCCGCCCAACATCCGGCAGCGATCCACCAGCTCTTGAGCAATCCCGGCCACTACCCGCTTGCGACCCACGCCCGCATGTGCGCCAAATATGTTGAAAAAGCTGTGCAGGCCAGTCGCGCCGGTAATGCCAATGCCTCCCAGCCAGCCCGCCTGCTCGATGAGCAGAGTCTTGGCTCCCGTGCGGGCCGCCGCAACCGCCGCCGTAATGCCCGCCATTCCACCTCCGGCCACCACCACGTCCCAGACTTCTTCGTGCTGTCCTGTCATTGTGCTCCTCTTTTCAGTGAAAATGAACAACCAGGCCACAGCATAATCCCTGATCCAGTCGCCACGACACTCCATCTATGGGGCAGGGCCGTTCGTTCACCAGCACTGCCTCGCCACTATAGCGGGAAACCCATGCCCGCGCAAGCGTTGTCCGCCCCCTCTGTAGCCGCGGCATCCTGCCGCGCTCCCACGCGTCAAGATGGCGCGACTATATGCTCTTGTAGCCGCGGCATCCTCACGCTCTTTTTGACATCGCGCCCCCGCTCCGATACACTCCACGCCATGAAGAAACATAAAGCAGACAAACGCCCAATAGTCGTTGCCTCGGCAGCGATCCGAAAAACGCTGCAACAGGGCCACCCCTGGGTCTATCGTAATCAGCTAGAGCCAGTCCGCGGCCAGATGCCGCGCCTCCGCAACGGTACCTGGGTCACGGTGGTCAGCGGCGGCTATGAGGGCATTGGCTTGTGGGATGAGGATAGCGCCATCGCCGTGCGCGTTTTCGCCACACGCGAACAGCCCGACGACCGCTGGATTGCCCAGCGCGTGCGCGAGGCGTGGGAACTGCGCGCCCCCCTCCGCACCGAACAGACCACCGCCTACCGCTGGGTCTATGGCGAGAGCGACGGCCTGCCCGGGATCGTCGTCGACTGGTATGACGGCTTTGCGGCCATCTCGCTGTATGCGTCCAGCGTAGCCACCCTGGTAGAGCCGGTGCTGGCGGCCCTGCGTGACATTGCGCCCTTGCGTGGAGCCGTGTTGCGCCGCACCAGCGATGACGAATCGGACACCAAGACGCGCGTCGTGGAACACCTGTGGGGCCAGCGCCCCGACGCGCTGACCGTCCTGGAGAACGGGCTGCGCTTTCACGTGAACCTGCTAGAGGGGCAGAAAACGGGGCTGTTTCTCGACCATCGGGACAACCGCCGCTATCTGGAGCAATGGTGCCGGGACAAGCGCGTGCTCGATTGCTTTGCCTATACCGGCGCGTTCGCCCTGTACGCTGCGCGCGGGGGCGCCCGCGAGATCACCACGGTGGACATTGCCCCCGCCAGTCCCACCGAGGTGGAGCGCAATCTGCAACTAAATGGCTTTGACCCCGCGCCCCACCACCTGGTCGCGCAGGATTCGTTCGCCTGGTTGGAGCAGTGCGTCCGCGAAAAGACGCGCTACGACCTCATCATCCTGGACCCGCCCTCTATGGCCCGCGACAAGAGCAGCCGCTACGCCGCCGCGCGCGCCTACATCCGCCTCAACCGGCTCGCCCTGCAATGCCTGGAACCGGGGGGATTGCTGGCGACGGCCAGTTGCACCAGTCAGGTGTCACCGGCCATGTTCCGGGAGGCGTTGGGCGAAGCCGCTGCCCAGGCCCGCGTTCGCCTCGCCATCCTGCACGAAGCAGGCCACGCGCTGGATCATCCCGTGGCCGCCCATTTCCCCGAATCCCGCTATCTCAAGTTCATACTTGCCAGGATGCGCCCCGCCCTGTAGGTGCCCTTGTAGGCGCGCCCAAACACCCGGCTACCGGCTGGCAACGACAAACGCGAGTGCGTTGTCGTCGCTGTGCGTCAGGCTGATGGCCCACTGCCGCAACCCCAAAGCCTCCCCCCGCTGGAGCGCGCGGCCATACAGCTTGACCAACGGCTTGCCACGCCGATCCGCCAACACTTCCATCTCGTTCCATGCGATGCCATAGATGCCAGTTCCCAGGGCCTTGGAGATGGCCTCCTTGGCCGCAAAGCGGGCCGCCAGCTCTGGGATGCGCCCGCGACAATAGGCCAGCTCGGCGGGGGTGTATACCCTGTGCAAAAAGCGTCCCCCCCACCGCTCCACAGCTCTGGCAATGCGCGCAATAGCCACAATGTCTACCCCAACGCTCAACGTAACGTCTTCCATGCTCCCCTCAACTCTCACATAAACACCATGCGTATTGGAGCGTCGGCTCTCTGGCCGCCCCACGCCCATCGTATGATACTGCTGGCGAATGCTATGGCAAGTCTGGAAGCAAGCGCAGCGCAGGCGGCTCCAGGCTATTCCTTATCCCGCATCAAAAAAGGGCCGCGGTAGCGCAGGATCTACCGACAGCCCTCTTGATCAAACACTATATCCGAACGTCCAGTACCTTCCTTATTTCAACGAGCGCAGCTTTCCTCAGCCCTTTGGCCCCTTGCCTCTGGGCGTCTTGGTCTTTTCGCCCCTGCCAGGATTGTTGGGCCTGCCAGACCTGCCGTTATTGCCATTGTTGCCGTTGTTGCCGTTATTACCCGGTTCTGGCGTTCCATCGGGTTCGGGAGCAATCGTAGGCTCCTCTTCATCGCCCGCTGGAACCGTCGGCGGGACGGTAGGCTCTCCGGTCGGCGGGACAGTAGGCTCCACAGTCGCCGGAATAGTCGGCTCTACAGTCGCTGGAATAGTCGGTTCTACAGTCGCTGGAATAGTCGGTTCTTCAGTAGGCGGTACCGTGGGTTCCTCGGTAGGCTCTACGTCGTCCAGAACCTTGATCCACACGGCGACCAGAGCGCCGTTGTTCCCCCGTTGCTTGACGGCAAACTGCACTCTCGCGCCCTCTCTGGGCTTGCCGATGATCTCGGTATCGGGCACAACCACCACTCGCCACGTGCCAATCACCCACAACCCAACGGGCCGACCAGGGGGCATCTTGTTCACGACGCCGGTGAACACCAGTTCCTCCGGCGCTTCAGTGATGGTGATCTCTGAAGCGGCCAACGCTCTATTTGCGATGCGCAGCCCCCGCACTTCCGCTTCGGCCCCAAGCTTGGGCGTGCCGTTAATCACCGTCTGCGGCCCCACGATCACTTGCTGGCCGCCAATCACCCAGCGACCGATATTGTTCGGGGCAATGCGCTGGATTTCGCCGGTAAAGGTGTCTTCTTGGGGTTGCGGCACAATATCCCGCGCCACCGAAATGCAGACGGCCAGCAAAGACTCGTCCTCCTGCACCTGGGCGCGCACTGTTGCCGTGTCGCCCACTTGCGGCTCGCCGCGCACCTGGGTGTTCTCGTTCACCGTTACGGCCCTGCCAGCAATCGTCCAGATGCCGGTGCTCTCATCAATGGCTTCAATCTCGCCCTTGAACTCGACGGTTCGGCTCTCGACACGAGTCTTGACTTGTATCTGTAGGGCAGTGATCTCGGAACCCTGCACGCTCGCCCGAATGACTACGAACTCACCCTCTGCCAGGCTCCCTTCAATCAGCGTCTCCTCGGTGATCTGGATACGCAAGCCGTTGACCACGGCGTAATCCGGCCCGATCTCGCTCACGGTTCCCCGAATGGTGACCTGACGCTGGCGCTTGGCGCTACGCAGTACGCGAACGATCAGCGCCCTCAGGCTGTCGTCTGCGCCCCTACCGGCGATGACGACCACCTTGGCGCCCTCTACGGCCTCGCCGTGCGCGGCAATGACCACGGTATAGTCATCCACCTGGACCGTTTGACCTCCAATCACCCAGAGGGCCACCGAATCGTCGCCATCACCTGGCGCAGTGATAGCGTCAATAGTACCCTCGAGCTTGACAATCGGTGATCTGGACTCGGCCATGACACTGAACGCGGGCACCAACCCAATGCAAAGCGCAACCAACGTGATTACAATTACTGACCTGAGCTTTCCCATGTTGCCTCCTCGATTGAATACAGTAAAGCGGGTTCGGGCTTGACGTCGGGTGCAGGGGCCGACAGGCTTCGCCCCTGGTTGACCCGTCCTGCGATGTAGCCTGGTTTGACCCGTTTGTTGGAGCTTGGCCGGTCTGGCCCCTTGCACACAACTCCAAGCCCTTCTCAAAAGCCTGACACGGAGACTGTCTTCCTGGCTTTCTACATCATGTAACGAACGGTACACAGCCAAGGTCACGGCTGGCAGGGGAATTCACAAGAGTTTTACCGAGGATTCTGGGGGCGCAGGCAGCACCAGGTTCACATACCATCCGGCGTTGACAGGATCGGCGATTCGCACTATACTCGTCGAGTCTTGTGTGCTCGTTTACCCTCGTCTCACCCACTGATTCGCCCTCCTTTGATCGAGCTACCCAGCAGGCCATCTGGTCTGAGTACAGCGCCCAGGCACAAAAAAATACCACCCCGGAGGTCGCCTCTCACAGGGTGGTATCTGTTGTAATAATGCAGACTTATTGGTTAACCGCTTGCTCCAACTCGGCCTGGGGCTTTATCATGGAGTCCAGAACGCGTTCCAGAGCCATCGTATGGCAGCACAAGCCACGCTGGAGGAAGAACAAGCACTGGCACGTCCAGTGTCCATTCTCGTAGCGGACGTGATAAGTGTCATGATCACCCTTGAAGGATACAGAAAACGACTCAAAGGTGATGCGCTCAGGCTCTTCAGCATACCGCTTGGCTTTCTGGATCTTGCTGATCATGCCCGAATCCATGCTGTTAACCTCCTATTAGTGTTGGGTTGAAGAAAAAAAACAAGCGCCAGAGCGCAGGCCGGCTCTGGCGCAGCGTACTCAACAAGTTGTAGGCTTCCTGGTATCACCAAGGTCTCTCCCACAAACTCAACTATCTAACTAGAGTATACCCCCTTCTCCTCTGAATGTCAATGCTCGTGAACGTTAATTCTTCCTTCCCCTGACAGATTACCAGGACACAGGAGTGGAGGAATAAAGTGTCCATCATTTCTGATATCCTGACGCCCGTCGCGCGCGCCGGGCTGACCACCCTCAGCAGACAGAGACTACCACAAGTAAATGGCGAGATCACTCTGGCGGGGTTGCGCGCCCCCGTCCGCGTTCTCCGCGACCGCTGGGGAATCCCGCATATCTATGCCCAAAACGACCACGACCTCTTTTTCGCCCAGGGCTTTGTGCAGGCCCAAGATCGCCTCTGGCAGATGGAGCTATACCGACGCGTCGCCGCTGGCCGCCTCAGCGAGATCGTGGGCGAGCAGGGGCTACCCACAGACCGCCTCACCCGCACGCTGGGCCTCTACCGGCTCGGTGAGCAAGACCGCGCGGCCCTGCCAGATGACCTGCGCGCCGCCCTGTGGAGCTACGCGGAAGGGGTGAATGCCTACCTGGAGCATTTTCCCCATGCGCTCCCCATCGAGTTCACCCTGCTCGGCCATCGGCCGGAACCCTGGACGATCAGCGACACCATGGCCCTATCGCGCATGATGGTCTGGCAGCTTTCCACCGCCTGGTATGGCGAGATTGTGCGCGCCCAGATCACCGAGACCGTCGGGCCAGAGCGCGCCGCCGAGTTGGAGGCGGTCTATCCACATCGTAACCCCGTCGCCTTACCGGAAGGGATCACCGTCCGCCATCTGGAACCGGCAGCCCTGTTAACCGAAAGCGCAGGTTCTTACCTGTTCAAGGGCCAGGGCAGCAACGCCTGGGTGATCGCGGGCCACAAATCCACCACCGGCATGCCCATTCTGTGCAACGACATGCACTTGCCGCTGATGCTGCCCTCCATCTGGTACGAGAACCATCTCGTGTCAGACAGCTTGCAGGTGTCGGGGGTCTCGGTGCCGGGCATGCCCCTGGTGATGGTGGGACACAATGCCCACATCGCCTGGGGGGCCACGCTAGGCATGGCAGACGCCGAAGACCTGTTTGTGGAGAACATGAACGCCTCGCTGACCCGCTACGCCTTTCGAGGGGAATGGCTGGACGTCCAGACCATCCCCGAAACCATCTACATCAAGGGCCACAAACACCCGCATATCGAGCGGGTCATCATCACCCACCACGGCCCCATCATCTCCAGCGTTCTCGACGGCACAAACCAGTTCCTCGCGCTCTCCTCTGTAGCCCTGCAACCGCTACAGGTCTTTCAGGGGTGGTGGTTGCTCAATCGAGCCTGTGACTGGCCCTCGTTCGTGGAGGCGGTGCGCCATATCCGAGCGCCCCAGCTTGCCCTGGTCTATGCGGATGTGGCAGGGAACATTGGCTACTGGCTCGCGGGAGCCGTCCCCATTCGCGCCAGAGGTCAGGCGGATATCCCCTCACCCGGCTGGACAGGCGAATACGAATGGGCGGGCGAAGTGCCCTTTGAAGAGATGCCTCATGTCTACAACCCGCCTCAGGGTTATGTCGTCACCTGCAACAACCGCGCCATCAACGATGATTACCCCTACTTTCTCGGCAACTCGTGGCAGAATGGCTATCGCGCCCAGCGCGCCGTGGATGTGCTGGAAAGCCAGGAGAAATTCACCCTTCAAGAGCTGGCCAGGCTGCAATTGGATACCTTCTCGCAGCCTGCCATCGCATTCGTCGGCCATGTGCATTCCTTGCCGCCCGATGACCCGGACGTTCGGCTGGCGCAAGACCTGCTCCACGACTGGGATGGCCGCATGTCGGAGGATACGGTGGCGGGCTGCGTATACCAGGCCACCTACTACTCGCTGGTTCGCAACCTATTCGAGGCCGGGCTGGGCACGGAACTGATGCTGCGCTTTTTGGGCGAGGGGTTCAACCCGCTTCTCCGGCCCATCAGCGACACATACGGCCAGGAAACGGCTGTCGTGCTGCGCCTGCTAGACACCCCCACTTCCTGGTGGATAACGCAGGCGGGGGGGCGCGAGGCCCTGCTATTGCGCAGCGTAAAGCAAGGGCTGCGCTGGCTCCGCCAGACCGCCGGGCCTGATCCCCAGGGCTGGCAATGGGGCAATATTCACCGCATGACCCTGGTGCACCCCTTTTCCACGAGTTCTCCGCTGGGGCAGTTGTTCAACCTGGGACCCTACCCCCTATGTGGCGATGGCGAAACGCTGTGCCGCACTGGCGTCACCCCCCACGGCCCCGACGCTTCCCATTCCATCGCGGCTTCTTTCCGGCAGGTCGTGGACATGGGCAATCTGTCGCACTCGGTAGGCGTGTTGCCCCCCGGCCAGTCCGGGCAGTTGGGCAGCCCGCATTATGACGACCAGATGGGCCTGTGGTTGCGCGGCGAATATCGCCCCCTGCTGTGGAACAAGGAACAAGTAGAGGCGGAAGCAGTCGCCAGGCTCTCGCTCCTTCCCGCCAAAGGGAGCGGGTAGGCGCACATTGGGAGGATCAGCCGCCAGCGCACGCGACGAGTCTGGCATTCGCCTGTCATACCGGGCGCAAGAGTGGGCGACATCCGTTCTTGCGCCCGGTTTTCGCCCGCCGTTATGCAACAGGCAATGACAACACCGTGATCGAGTGTGGCTCCAGCTCCAGCGTGACCTGCTCGTCCTGTGGCATCAGCGGCTTTTCCACGGTAGCCACTGCATACGGGTCGGCAAAGGTGTTCACCACCTGCGGGTTGGCTCCGCCGATGACAAGCTGCCGCCCCGCCCCGACAAAACGCCCCGCTTGCAGGTCCACGGTCACATCGCACCCCTCCAGGCTGCGGTTCACAATGAACAGGGCCAGCCGTCTGGCGCCCTCGTCCAACGTAGCCGCTACATCCAGCACCCGCAGTCCAGCCCGTCCACCGCCCTCGAACGTATCCCCATCCCAATAGATATCCAGCGCCACATCCCCCGCCTGCTGGCTGTACGCCTCGAACGGGTAAAAGATGGTTTGCAACAACAGGCCATCCGGTCTGGTAACGATAGGGGCGATGACGTTCACCACCTGGGCCAGATTCGCCATCTTGACGCTGCCCGCGTGGCGGATAAAGGCGTTAAGCTGGATGGCGTCTACCAGCGCATCCTCCAGGCTATAGCTGCCATCAATGCCCCCTCCATGCTCGGAGTGCGGGATGGCGTTCCATTCATCCACGGCCAGATAAATCGGGCGCTCGAGTTTGCGGCAGGTCTTCATGGCGGCCAGCAGCCCTTCGCACGCAGTAAGCCGCTCCTCGAATAGCTCCGAGAGGGCCATATACTGGTAATAATCGTTGGAGCGGTTGTCTACATACCAGTGAATCGCCATATAGTCCACCAGATGCCCCGCCTGCTCCAGAAGCAATTGCCCGCGCTCTACCCAATCCTCGAACCACCCGCTCGTCCAGGCGGCCACCAGCTTGATGTCCGGGTCCACCCACTTCATCAGCTTGCCATACTCGGTAAAGGCCCGCGCATACTCTTCCGGCGTCTTCATCCCCATCTGCCAGGGGCCATCCACCTCGTTCCCCACGCCCCAATAGCGCACGTTGTGCGGGGCCTCGTACCCGTTGCGGCGGCGCAGCTTGACTAATGCCGTCTCGGAGGTGCCATTGCAATACTCCACCCAATCCCGCGCCTCGCGCATAGAGCCATCGCCACAGTTCACGGCCAGGTAAGGCTCGGTGTCCACCTGCCGACAGAACCGGATGAACTCGTCGGTGCCAAAGCGATTGCTCTCCACCGTATGCCAGGCCAGTTCCGCCCGTGCAGGACGCTCATCCTTCGGGCCAATGCCATCTTGCCAGCGATAGCCTGACACGAAATTACCTCCCGGATAGCGCATGATGGGCATGCGTAGACGCCGCACAGCCTCCACCACATCCTGCCGAATGCCATGTTCATCGGCCAGCCGCGACCCCTCGTCATAGATGCCACCATAGATGCAGCGCCCCAAATGCTCCACAAACCCACCAAAGACATGGCGGCTCAACGGCGCAAGCGTGCGTCCTGGATCAACCTTGATCGTGTTCATGTGCCCTCCTGCTTCTATCAGCGTCTGTGCCACGCGCCTGAATGACCCCATATGAGCATAGCCCCGGCCCGGCAGCGTGTCAATCGCGTGCCGTGGAAGGGGATTGGACCGCCGCACCATCCTTGGCCAATGGCGCTAACTTTTCGCGGATCAAGTGCTGGGGCAAGATCGGAGTTGCCCTCATCCGCCCTTCGGGCACCGGCATGTATGCCGCCTTCTCCCGGGGGGAGAAGGCGGTAAGCGCGGCAATATGCCACCGGCATACATGCCACCCTTGCCCTTTGGGAGAGTGCGGCTTTCAGCCGGGCGGCTGAGTACAGCCGGAGGTGAGGGTGCCTGGTTCCCTCGCCCACTGGGAGAGGGGTAGGGTGAGGGTGATCGACAATCAAATATTAGCGCCATTAGCCAAGGATGGCGGCGGTTCAGCCTCGTGCCGACAATAAAAAGCGCCCGCCGCATACTATGCGGCGGGCGCTTTGTGTTAATCTATCTATCTAGCGCAACAGCATCGGCAACTGAAAGTCTGTCGAGCGCGAGACAGAGAGCGGCGCGTTGCTCCATGTTACGCACACCCGGAAGGACGTGCCCTGCGGGTTCTCGATGCGCTGATAGTCGTTCGAGTTTTGGATCGCCAGCAGATACGTGCCCCCTTCGGGCCGCACGTGAGCGGGGTACAACTCGACTGCGCCGTTGAACCCTTCGCGCTGGCTCATCACCAATTCCCCATCCCACCACCAGGCCGTCTTGTTGTCGCTCCAACCCTCCAAGACGACACTGGTAACATGCATGCCTGGCACGGGAGGCGTCAACTGGATAGTGCTGCGCATGAGGTGCGTCACGCCATCCAGCCCCTCTTGTCGCCCATCGCTCCTACGCCAGCCAATGAGCGAGTTTTCCGGTGGCTGTACGGAGAAAAAGGCGAGCCACGCATCCCACCAGACCGAGTCAGCGGCCTTCCAACCAGCACCTGGCACAAAGCCCGGCAGGTTCCAGCCGTTGGGTGCTGGCGGCGAGGGGATAAGCTGCAACGTCGAGACGGAAGCCACATCCCCATCATAGCCCCGGAACTCGGAGGGGTCTACTCTGTAGATGAGATCAATCCCCGGCCTGGACGCGATGCACACCTGCTGAACCTGAGGCGTGACAGAAGGCGTCGGTGTCAGCGTATTCGTCGGCGTGTTGGTTGGCGTATTGGTCAGCGTATTCGTTGGCGTGTTGGTTGGCGTACTGGTCAGCGTGTTGGTTGGCGTGTTCGTCGGTGTGTTCGTCAGTGTGCTGGTCGGCGTGTTCGTCGGAACCGTCGGGGTATTCGTTGGTGTGCTGGTGGGTGTATCCGTCGGTTCTATCGTTGGTTCGCCCGTCGGTGTATTCGTCGGCAGCGTAGGCACGCCCGTCGGGGTGGCGGTAGGCGTAGCCGTGAATAGACATTCCTCGCGGATGTCCGTGAACACAAACGGCCCCACGCCCGGGCCAACCGGCAGCTCGAACTCGATGGAATTGACGTCTACCACCGTGCCATCTATCCCCGCGGGCAACTCGGCAGATAACGACGCGAACCCGGCGGGGTCTTGCTCAGTCAGCAGGTAGCGCGAGATGGCCGGGCTGATGCCAAAGCCGAAAGCGCCATCGGCGCCAGTGGTCATTTCGCGAATCTGATTCCAGCCCGCTCCGGCGCTGCGGTACAGGCGAATCACCGCGCCCGATAGCCCCTGACCCGTCTCGGCATTCACCACCTTGCCAAAGACCCACTTGGCGTCGGAAGTGGGGGTGCTGGTGGGGATAGGCAGCGGGGTCGGCTCTACCGTTTCAGGAATCTGCGTATCTACAAAGACAAACTCTCCCACGCCCACTTGAGCGGGCAGTTGAAAGTCGATGATACTGGGGCTGGCAACCGTGCCGTCCACGCCCGCCGGTAGCATGGCGGACACCGAGGTATAGCCCACCGGGTCCGACTCGGTCAGGCGATAACCCGACATGGCCGGGCTGATGCCAAAGCCGAAAGTGCCGTCGGCGCCGGTGGTCATTTCGCGAATCTGCTCCCAACCGGCTCCGGCGCTGCGGTATAGGCGAATCACCGCGCCTGCCACGCCCAGGCCCGTCTCATCATCTATCACCTTGCCGAAAACCCAGCGGGTGTCGGGGGTGGCAGTGGGCACAGGGGTGCAGTCTTCCCCAGCCTGACAGGGAGATGGCGGAGCATCCTCTTGCAGAGCGCCAACGGGGAGTTTGCCTTCCGATGGCCTGGGGCCTGCCAGCACAGATGATGCTCCTAAGGACAACAACACAATAAACGTCAAGACTAGCGTTACCCATTTGATGCTCTTGATGTGCATATCGATTCTCCTATCTGCGGTGGTGTTTCCATTTGGTCCTGGTCAACCCGGCATGATGGAGCCATGCGAACCTGACCGAGGGCTGCTATCCGAACGTCAGATACTGCAAATGAGACTGGCTACTTCGGATTTGAATCTTGCCACCTCCTGGGTTGCAGGTTAACCTGCGAAAGCTATTCTACATCGCAGCTTGAATGTTGCAAGTGAACCAGATCAAGCCGTGGCGTCCCGACGGGTTATCAGACCTCAGAACGCGCTTATCCCGGACCCGCGTGAGCCGCCCGAACATTCATCTGAGCCAACGGTCACCGCAACAGCGTGCCAGGGGGCACGGCGAATAGTGAGGCGTGAGATGCGTTGTGTTGCGGAATATGGAGAGCGCCGCTGCTCGGCCAGAATCAGCGATTGACCTGTGCAGGCTGCTATTGTGGTGAAAAGGGTATCCTCCGATGCGTATAAAACCACTAATTCCAGTGTACATCCCCAAGGTGTAACTTGCGTAAGCAACAGGTATACAATTCTTTGAGTCGGGCCGGGGGAGGATGAACTCGAGGGCCGCGCGCACCTTGACATGCCTCTCATCGCTCTCTAAAATATACGCGTTGCACATCCACGCGCATTTCCTCTACCTATACCACACAACCTGAAGCACCCCCCTTTTTCGTATGGCCTCATCTCGCTCCACATCCAGGCTTTGATATTCGATCTATGTTCCCTCGTTCGCAGCTACACCAGGCACATCGGCTTGCAGGCCAACCGGATAGGCGCGGTTTCGTGCCAGGATAGGAACAAGAGGACAGGGACAGTTGCAAATGCAGATGCAGTTAAATGATAGAGTGGCGCTGGTGACTGGCGGAGGATCGGGCATCGGCAAGGCCACGGCCAGGCTGATGGCGGAGCAAGGGGCGAAGATCGGCGTATTGGGCAGGAGCGCCGAACAGGTGCAGCAGACCTGTGACGAGATCAACCAGGCGGGGGGAGCAGCCATCCCCCTGATAGCCGATATTTCGCAGCCCGATCAGATGCAGCAAGCCGTCCAGCAGCTTGTCATGCAATGGGGCCGCCTGGATATCGTCTTTGCCAACGCCGGAATTAACGGGGTGTGGGCGCCCCTGGAAGAGCTGGAACCCGAAGAGTGGGATCAAACGCTGGATATAAACCTCAAGGGCACCTTCCTGACCATTAAATACGCCGCTCCCTATCTCAAGAAACAGGGCGGCTCGGTGATTATCACCTCGTCGGTAAATGGGACGCGCATTTTCAGCAACACCGGCGCGACAGCCTATTCCTGCTCCAAGGCTGGACAGGTTGCAATGGCCAAAATGCTCGCCCTGGAACTCGCCAGGCATCGCGTGCGAGTCAACGTCATCTGCCCCGGCGCCATCTCGACCCAGATTGATGAAAACACCGAGCAGCGAGACCTGGATCAGATTAGAGAGCCTGCCCACTATCCCGCCGGAATGATCCCCCTGACGGACGGCCAGCCGGGCAAGCCGGAGCAGGTGGCCCAACTCGTGTTGTTTCTGGCGTCCGACGCGTCCGACCTGATTACCGGCACCGAAATATGGATAGACGGCGCCCAGTCGCTTCTGTTGGGTTGAGCCAGCAGGCTCCCCTTTCAGCCATCCAATAGCGCGGCCACGGTGGGAGCATGGGCGCGTAATGAACGGAGAGAATAGATTGCAAAGGGGTGAGATAGATGGAGAAAAAACTGAGCGGCAAAAAAATCGCCATTCTGGTGACTGATGGATTCGAGCAAGAAGAGTTGACCAGGCCCAGAAAGGCGCTGGAGGATGCG
>JAAYXX010000027.1 GCA_012515695.1 Chloroflexota bacterium | reverse complement strand
GCGGCTGGGTACAGCCGGGGGTGAGGGTGGTCCGCTGGCGAGGTCCTGTAGCCATTCACCTCGCTTTTTTCCGTGACAACTAAATGTTAGCGCCATTAGCCATCCTTGGCGGCTTGCAATTATGCCGGCTGGAAGCCGGCGGTCCAATTATACGGCGTGCCATCGCGTAGGCAGTTGAAACTGCACCAACCGTTGCATCGCCATACATGGCGATTGCAACGGTTGCCGCGGTTTCAACCGCCGGGTGTCGCTTTTTCAGGCGGGGCCAAGACTGCAACAGACCACAAACTTATGTAAAACTTGGCAGATTGGCTTGAGCAAGGTATAATTATCGGCAGGCCAAACGCACACGGTGGACGGATGCGTCGCCGTGCTGCGCCACAAACTGAAGGATAGCCGTTTGCGAACCAACACGATTCGCGGCATTGCATACAGACTGATAGAATCATGAACGAAAAGATCGAAGCACGCCTGGCCGGGTTGCCAACCAAGCCCGGCGTCTACATCATGCGGGATGCCAAAGGCCACGTCATCTATGTGGGCAAGGCGATTGTGCTGCGTAACCGGGTGCGCTCCTATTTTCAGGATTCGGCCAGCCACACGCCCAAAACGCGGCGGTTGGTGGCCGAGGTCGCCGACCTGGAGTGGATCGTCACCGAGTCCGAGCTAGAGGCGCTGATCCTCGAATGCGAGTTGATCAAACGCTACCGCCCGCACTTTAACGTCCGCCTGAAGGATGACAAGCGGTATCCCTATATCAAGATTACCATGCAGGAGGATTTCCCGCGCATTCTGATCGTGCGGCGCATGCTGCGCGACGGTGCGCGCTATTTCGGGCCGTTCACCTCGTCGCAGGCGGTCTACCAAAGCCTGGAACTGCTACGCAAGCTGTTCCCCTATCGCACCTGCAACCGAGAGATCACCGGCGAGGACAAACGCGCCTGCCTGTATTACCATATCAAGCGCTGCCCCGGCCCCTGCATCGGCAAGGCCAGCAAAGAGGAATACCGGGCCATCATGGAGCAGGCGGCCCTCTTTTTGGAGGGCAAGCAAGAGCAGATCATCGAGCAGCTACAGCGCGACATGGAAAAGGCGGCGGAAGAGCTGCAATTCGAGCGGGCGGCCACTCTGCGCGACCAGTCGGCGGCCATCTCGCAGATCATCGAGCGGCAGCGCATTGTCTCGGCGCAACTGAACGACCATGACGTGGTCGCGCTGGCCCGCGATGACGGGCAGGCGTGCGTGCAGGTCTTTTTCATTCGCGGGGGCAAGCTGATCGGGCGCGAGTATTTCGTGCTGGACAATACCCACGACGAGAGCGCCTCCGAGGTGGTGGGGTCGTTCTTGAAGCAGTTCTACGACGAGGCGGCCTATGTGCCCCCCGAAGTGCTGGTGCAAGAAGACCTGGACGAGATGGCGGTCATTCAGGAGTGGCTGCGGCGCAAGCGCGGCACCAAGGTCACGATGGAGGTTCCCCGCCACGGCGAGAAGGAAGGCATCATGCGAATGGCCGTGGAGAACGCCACGGAGACGCTCGCCAGGCTGCGCGCCGAGTGGGAAGCGGACACGACCAAGCATGTCCAGGCGTTGACCGAGATTCAGCAG
Source organism: Chloroflexota bacterium (assembly GCA_012515695.1). Lineage (GTDB taxonomy): Bacteria > Chloroflexota > Anaerolineae > UBA1429 > UBA1429 > JAAYXX01. The sequence continues at coordinate 5,614 of JAAYXX010000027.1, read as the reverse complement.
GCGCTGGGCCTGCCCGAGCCGCCCACGCGCATCGAGTGCTATGACATCTCGAACACGCAGGGAACCAACGCCGTGGGCAGCATGGTGGTGTTTACCCAGGGTGCGCCCAGCAAGCAGGATTATCGCCGCTTCCGGGTCCGCACGGTAGAAGGCCCGGACGATTTCGCCTCGATGGGAGAGGTGTTGCGGCGGCGGTTCCAACATGCGCGAGACGCAAAGGACCAGCGCGCCGTGGACGGCAAAGAAAACCGCTGGGCCATCATGCCCGACCTGGTGATTGTGGACGGCGGCAAGGGGCAACTGGGCGCGGCAATGGAGGCCATGCGCGAGACGGGGGTCCAAGATATCCCCGTAGCGGGGCTGGCCAAAGAGAACGAGGAGATTTTCCTGCCGCATCGCTCGCGGCCGGTGATTCTGCCGCGCAATTCCGAGGGGCTGTACCTGCTCCAGCGCATTCGAGACGAAGCCCACCGCTTTGCCATCACGTATCACCGCAATCTGCGCGGCAAGGAAAGCGTCCAGTCGATCCTGGACGATATCCCCGGCATTGGGCCGCGCCGCCGGAGCGCCCTGCTCAAAGCATTCGGCTCGGTGGACGCCATTCGCCAGGCGACGGTAGAGCAACTGGCCGAGGTTCCGGGGATGAATCGCACGCTGGCCGAAGCGGTACTCAGGTATTTGTAAGCCCCAAAAAGCAAGGCCCCTGGGATTTCCAGGGGCCTTGTTTATTGCTGTTCGCGTTTTGCCAGGTGGACCACCGTCACGCCCTCGCCCCCTTCGCCGGGGCCGCCGGGCCGATAGCTCTCCACCAGCGGGTGGTCGCTCAAGAACTGGCGCACGACCTCCTTGAGCACGCCCGTCCCCTTGCCGTGGATGATATTCACCCAGGGCAGCCCGGCCAGGTAAGCGTCGTCGAGGTACTTGCTCACGATGGGGGCCACTTCTTCGGCGCGCTGGCCGCGCAGGTCCAGCTCTACGCCGGGAGAGGACACGAGCGGCCCGCGCACAGCCTTGCTTTCGGTTGGCGGAGGCGGCGCCTCCCGCGAGCGGAACTCGAGCGTGCCGACGGGGGCGCGCAGCCGAAAGCCGCCCACGCGAACCTCGGCCTCCTGCCCGCTGAGGCTCAACAGTTCGCCGGTCTGCCCCAGCGTGGAGACATACACCTTGTCGCCGACCTCTAGCTTTTGAGAGGGGGGCGCAACCGGCTCTCGCACCGGCTCTGGCTGCTCCATCTGTTCGAGCAGGCGCTCTACCTCTTGCGCCACTTCCTGAGTGGCCTGGGTCGTGCCGACGGCCTGAGCCATATTCCGGCGGAGGCGGCGGATCGTCTCGCGCAGTTCCTCCAACTCCCGGCGGCCCTCGGCGCGGGTTTCTTCCAACACCTGCCGCCGCGCCTCCTCGATACCCACCAGCTTTTTTCTTAGCTCGGTTTCCATCGCGCTCACGCGGGTGCGCCGTTGCTCGGCATCCTCACGGGCCTGGTCGGCGGCCTCGCTGGCCGATTTCACGTTCGCCAGCAGCGCGTCCACCTCCAGGTCTTCCGGGGAGAGCAGGCGTTGCGCCTCGGACAGAATGCTCTCGTCCAGGCCCAGCCGCTTGGCAATGGCGAGGGCGTTGCTGCGCCCTGGCAGGCCGATGGTCAGCCGGTAGGTGGGCGATAGCGTCTCGACATCAAACTCGACGCTGGCGTTCTGCACATATGGCGTGCTAAAGGCAAACACCTTGAGCTGCGAATAGTGCGTGGAACTCACGGCGATGCAGCCGCGATCAACCAGCGTCTTGATGATGGACTGGGCCAGCGCGGACCCTTCCACCGGGTCCGTGCCCGCGCCCAACTCGTCCAGCAACACCAACGACTGCGAGTCGGCGCGGCGCAAAATATCAATGATGTGGCTCATGTGCGACGAAAACGTCGACAGGCTTTGTTCAATGCTCTGTTCGTCGCCGATATCGGCATAGATGCCCGAAAACACCGGCAAGCGCGACCCGTCGGCGGCGGGGATGTGCAACCCCGACTGCGACATGGCCGCCAGCAGCCCCACCGTTTTCAGGCTGACCGTCTTGCCGCCCGTGTTCGGCCCCGTGATCAGCAGCACGGTATAGTTGCCGCCGATATAGACGTCAATCGGCACCACAGTCGCCGGGTTCAATAGCGGGTGGCGGGCGCGAATCAGGTGCAGCGGGTGTTCATAGGGCGGCACTTGCTGCTCGGCGTCGGCGACAGGCCAACGCGACTCGCTCATCTCCGCCGGAACGCCCCGCAGGGCATAGCTGTATTGCGCTTTTGCCAGCGCCAGGTCCAACTCGGCCAACAGTTCCACGTCCCGCGTGATGACGTCCGCGTCGCGGCCCACCATTTGGGTTAGCTCGGCCAGAATCCGCTCGATCTCGCGCTGCTCGGCCAGTTGTAGCTCGTGCCAGCGGTTGTTGAGGTCCACCGTTTCCAGCGGCTCGATGAACAGCGTGGCCCCGCTGGCCGACTGGTCGTGAATGATGCCGGGGATGCGCCCCCGGAACTCGGCCTTGAGCGGGATAACATACCGGCCATTGCGCTGGGTGATAATCGCCTCTTGCAAATAGCGCGCCGTGTCGCTGGAACTGACCATACGCCGCAGCCGCTCGTAGAGCCTGTCGCGAGCGATGGCGCTTTCGTGGCGAATGCGAGCCAGCGCGGGGCTGGCATCATCCAACACATTGCCGTCGTCATCCAGGCAGCGGCCAATCTCTTGAATCACATCCGCCAAAGGGTCTATCAGCTCCGCCTTGGCGGCCAATAGCGGCACCTGATCTTTCAGATGGATCAGCACGTTCCGCAGCGTGCGCCCGCTGTTCAGCGTGTTGCGAATATCGAGCAAATCGGTGGGCTGCAAAGTGGCGCCGACCTCGGCCCGCCGCATGAGCGGGCGCACGTCACGCGCCCCGCCCAGCGTTACATCTGTGCGGGTAGCAAGCAGCGACTTGGCCTCGGTGGTTTCTTGCAGGCGCTCGCGCACCTCCCACTCTTCGCTAGAGGGGCGCAGGTTAACGGCCAACTGGCGGCCCGCCGAAAAAGAGGTATGGCCCGCCAGTTGATCCAAGATTTTGTTATATTCCAGTATCCAGAGGTACTTGTCGTCCATGTATTTCTACCAAATCAGCCCAAGGTTGTCGCAAATGACATCAAATAAGTATAGTTCGACGCCTATTTCTGTCAAAGATTGAAGGGAGGCGTAGGGCGTGCTATAATGGCGCCCGGTATTTTCCTTTCGGGAGGTTTACATGAGCGGGCCGCCACCACCCTTTCTGATGGTATCCGAACCTGGCTCTTTTGCAGAATACACCATCACACAGCGCAAGCCGCAGATCATCGCCGACATTCTGGACACAAACCCCTATGATTCAGGGGTAGCCGCGGCTCTGCGCGCCTTTCTGGACGAGTTGCGCGCTGGACAGGTGGCCCCTCTGCAAGAGCAGGCGGACGATACCGACTTTTGGCGCAGCGCCTGGTTGCCGTGGCAGGGCAAGACTTGGCGAGAGTTGAGTTGGTTCTTTGCCGAAACCTATTTCTACCGCCGCGTACTGGAAATCGTCGGCTATTTCCAGCCGGGGCAGGGACATCTGCGCGATCCCTTTGCCTACCGCAAACGCCGCGCGCTAGAGGATGGCTTGCAGCAGTTGGGGCAGTTCTGCGCCTCCTTCCCCGCGGGGCTGCCTGTGGCGGAAGAGTTTGCTCTGCGGCTACACTATAGTCTGTGGGGAAACCGCTTTGACCTGAGCAACGTGCAGGCCATTGTGGAGGCCAACCGCCTGCAAAAGCAAGAGCCGTCCGAAAACCTGCTGCTGATCGACCACACGGCGCGCCTGTGGGATCTGTTCAGCGCGGGCCAGATTCGGCGGCTGGATGTCATCGCCGACAATAGCGGGCTGGAACTCCTCTCAGACATGGCCCTGATGGATATGCTGCTGGCGCGTGGCCTGGTCGAGCGGATGCGCGTGCATCTCAAGCCGCAGCCCTTTTTCGTCTCCGACGCCATGCCGCAGGATTTCGCCGCGACTGTTGGCGCGCTCCAGGCCCACCCTCAGCCGGAACTGCGCGAGTTGGGCACTCGCCTGGAACAATACCAGCGCGCGGGGCGGCTTGCGGCCCATACGCACCCCTTCTGGACCACCTGCCTGTTCTTTAGCCAGTTCCCGCCCGACCTGGCGCAAACGCTGGCCGAAGCGGACCTGCTGCTTTGCAAGGGGGATGTGAATTACCGCCGTCTGTTGGAAGACCGCCATTGGCCGCCCACCACCGACCTGGCCGCCGTGACCCGCTTTATGCCCGCGCCCTTTGTGTCGCTGCGCACGCTCAAGGGGGAGCTAATCGTGGGCCTGCCAGAGGGCCTGGCCGAGTCGCTGGATCAACGCGACCCCACCTGGCTGATCAACGGGAAGCGGGGGCTGATTCATCTGGTTTACCCAGGGCAATGAGGGGCGTTGCCCGCTATTTTACGCCGTTTAATGCTTATCAGCCCCGCCGGAACCGCGGAATCCGCGCACATGGAGCATCAGAGCAGAAAGGGTAAATGAATTTGTTTGGTTTTCACTGGAAATTGAACGTTCACACCGCGCACTTTGTGCTATAATATGAACATGAAAATTCGGTCCGTGACAGAGGTCACGCGCTACATTAAAACCTTACTCGACACCGATGACGAACTGGCCGATTTGTGGATCGAGGGCGAGCTATCCAACTTTAGCAGAGCCTCTTCCGGCCACTGTTACTTTACCCTGAAGGATGGCGATTGCGAGCTGCGCTGCGTCATGTGGCGCGGGCAGGCGAGTCGGCTGATCTGGCAGCCCCGACAGGGCGATTGGGTAGAGGCTCACGGGTACGTTTCGGTGTATGAGCGGGGCGGGACCTACCAGTTCTACGCAGACGTCATCGAGCGGGGCGGTGTGGGCCTCCGCTGGCGTGAGTTCGAGGAACTCAAACAGCGCTTGCAGGCAGAAGGGCTGTTCGATGAGGAACGCAAGCGGGAACTGCCCTTTTGGCCCCGTCGAATTGGTGTGGTGACTTCGCCCACGGGCGCGGCTCTGCAAGATATTCTCAACGTTCTATCCGCGCGCTACCCGCTGGTCGAAGTGGTGCTCTCGCCGAGTATGGTACAGGGTACGCAGGCGCCAGAATCGTTGGTGCAGGCACTGGAGCGGCTAAACACTTTCGACGACATAGACGTCATCCTCCTCGCGCGCGGCGGCGGCTCCCTGGAAGACCTATGGGCCTTTAACGACGAGCGGGTGGTCCGCGCCATCGCGGCTTCCCGTATCCCCGTCGTCTCAGGGGTCGGGCATGAGGTGGATTTCACCATCGCCGATTTCGTCGCCGACCTGCGAGCACCCACCCCTTCTGCTGCGGCTGCGGCCGTCGTGCCAGATCGGCAAGAGCTATACGCCCAGGTATTGGCCATGTCCGACAGGCTCGATACGCTGGTCCAGTTCCGGCTGAACGATCTGCGCGAGCGGCTCGCTACCAGCACGCGCTGGCTCAAACTCCACGACCCGCGCCGGGTGCTGGCAGAGCAGGGCCAGCGAGTGGATGATCTCACACACCGGCTCAAGACTGCGATGGAGCGTCAATTGATGCTGCGGC
>JAAYXX010000200.1 GCA_012515695.1 Chloroflexota bacterium | reverse complement strand
ACCTGAACGTGGCCGTCATTCAGGCGGCAGTGCGCTCTCCCAGCGGGAAAAAGGTGCGTCGCGTGTTGAGCGTGAACGAGATTCTGGGGTATGACCCGACGACGGAGAGCTTTTCGTTCATCGAGGCCTTTCGGTGGAACCCGGTGACGGACGGGTTTGATTTCCCCGGCAACATGAACAGCTTTTTGATGGAGGAGGTGATCGCCATGAAGCGCGGCATCCCTCCGCACAAGCGCAAGTCGGTCTATAGCGACTTGAAAAAGCGCGCCCGCATTTTCGAGCGTATTCATAAGGATCGAGGGGTCAGAGATTTTGACAGCTTTTTCCAAATCCTCGCCGAAGCGCACACCCAAGGTCTCCTCTGAGGAGCTATCGGCATTCGAGCTATTTTATCAATTGGTATATATGTCGGCCACGGCGGCGGCGGGGCTGTCGCGCAGCAAAGTGTTCGAGTTTGCCTCACAGTTGGGCTGCCGGGTGGCGCGCTTGTTTCAGGATGTAGATAATCTCGCGCAAAAGTTCCACTATGACTATCCCACTGCCTGCCGTATGGTGGGGGAGCCGTGCAAGCAGGAGGATGTCAAGAGCTTTTTTCTGCGGTTCTCCGACGCACTGGAATCGGGGGAGCCGACCAGCGCCTTCCTGTACCGAGAGGCAATGGCCCAGGGCGAGCACTATTCGAACGAATATGAGCGCGACCTGGAATCCCTGAAAAAGTGGACGGACGCCTATTCGTCGTTGATCATCTCTGAGGCGCTGATCGTGATTATCAACCTGATCTCGACGATGATCTATGACATGGGCACGGCGCTGATGGACGGGTTGATTACCATAGCGGTGGTGATGAGTTTCTTTGGCGTATGGATTCTGACGCGGGCTGCTCCGAAGGAAAAGATGACGGTGGACGCGCCTGCGGGATCGCGCGAGCAGGTCATCTGTCGGCGATTGCTGATGATTCTGGGGCCGCTGGCGGGGTTGAGCATGCTGGTGATGGTGTTGTCGGGGGCGAAATGGGAGTGGGTGATGTTGGTAGGGGCGGGCTTGATGGTGCCCGTAGGATGCCTGAGTGTTTGGGCAGATACGCGGCGGTCAAAGAAGGAGAAGGAGATCGGCCCCTTCTTGCGGTCGCTGGGGGGGATGGCTACATCTATGGGGACCACGCTAACAGAGGCTCTGGGACATATTGAACTCAAGTCGTTCCCGGGCTTGCAGGCGGATATTGCCAGACTGGGCCTGCGCTTGCGCGCCCGCATCAGCCCGGCAATGTGCTGGCAGCAGTTTGGCGGGGAATCGGGGAGCGAGTTGATCAGGCAGGCTACCGGCATTTTCTATGATGCGATCAGCCTGGGAGGAGACCCGGAGGAAGCGGGCGGCCTCTCCTCGATGTTTGCCACCAAGACGTCGCTATTGCGGGCCAAGCGGCGCGTGGTCAGCTCGACGTTTTCCTGGCTGACCGTCATCATGCATGGGGCGCTGGTCTTGCTGCTCGTGCTGGTGCTGCAGATCGTCATCGAGTTTCGCGGCCTGATTGTGGCTGCTATAGACCCCAACGTGGCAACTGATGCTATGCAGGCCATCTCTGTGCCTCTGTTGCAGTTCAGTGAAGGGCAGTTGGCCTTTCTCGGTAATGTGACCGTCGCGATGATCGTGCTGCTTACGCTGGTGAACTCGACAGCTATCGTCAGCGCCGATGGGGGATTCAAGCTCAAAGTCTGCTTCTACCTGGCGGTTCTACAACTCATCTCGGCGGTGGCATTTTTCGCCGGACCACCGTTCATCCAGGCCATCATGTGAGGAAGCGATGGACATAGCGTGACCAATAGTAACAAATTGCAGAGCGTTTCGCTAATATTGGCCGTGGTGGGCGGGTTGCTGATTCTGCTGGGGGCTATTGTGGTGGGGCTGTGGATGACCCAGGAGCAGGCAAGCGGCAGCCTCGTATCTGGGCAATCTGCGGACTCGATTCAGCCGTGGCGACTGAAGGAAAACCAGCAGATGCAGTTCATCCTGCTGCTGGCGCAGGACTATGCTCTGGACAAGGATGTCCACAGGGCCAGAGAAGCGGTGGCTGGCTGGGATCTCGAAGATCTCGGCGAACTGTTCGGCACGATAGAGTTCCAGACGACAGACACCGAGACGCTGAAGCAGATCATCGGCCTGCGGAAAGCGCTGGGGCTGCCTGCTTCGACGTTTGCGACTCCCTCGCTGCTAAAACAGGATTCTGTCCTGTGGAGCGCCGGTCTGGCTTTGCTCTTCCTGGTGGGGGCGGGGGCTGTCGCGTTCTGGCCGAGCAAAAAGGCGGAAGCTGCCGGAGAGGCCGAAGCCGAGGAAGCTGAGGCGCTTGTCGAGGACGCGGAGCAAGAGCAGGAACAGGGCGCTTCAGAGCAGGCTGCTGAGGAGCAAGAGAACGCGGAAGGAGCCGAGCAGCAGGAAGAGCAAGAGAACCAGGCGGGCGGCGGCGCGCAGGCACCGGGGCTGGCCGACCCGAGCCTGTCGCAATTGGCGGTGACGGAGCCTGGCGATGTGCAGGACCTCTTTCACAGCCTCTTTGAAGACGAGGACGACGATTCTGAAAACCTGGCCTTGCTTGCCAGAGGGTTGGAAGACCTGGATATGAGGTGGGTGGCAACAAAGGCGCAAGAGATTCTCGATCAACTGTACCATGTGACCCGGCGCGGGCGCGTCGGGTGATGGTTGGCGCAGTAATGGCTGCCGACGCATTCCTGTGGAACAGGTAGGACGTGAAGAGTACATTTGGCGAACAGGTGAGATCATATGGCATCAATTGCGAACAGGCTGCCCAATATGCCGCGGAAAAGGATGGCCCTATTCCTTTGCATAGGCGGGGGATTGGTGTTGTTGATGGCGCTGATTACTTTTCTGGGCAACCTGCAAAACAGCCTGACCTACCTTGACGCGCATATT
>JAAYXX010000199.1 GCA_012515695.1 Chloroflexota bacterium | reverse complement strand
GTGGGGATGGCGTTGATGATGGGACTGAGCAGCAACTCGAGCAGGCCGCCGCCACTGGAAAAGATGATCGTCGCCACGACAATGATGGGGTAGGGTTGCGCCAGCAATTCCGGCGACAGGGCAAACAACAGCAGCCCGATCACGATCAGCACGTGCGCGGCCACCGCAAAGGGCCGAAAGCCATAGACCTCTACCGGCTTGCTGCAGGCGATATCCATAGTCACTTGCGTGACGAAATTGATAAACACCAAAAAGCCAAGCTGTTGGAACGATAGCCCAAACTGCTCCCGCAAGGGGATGAACAGGATGGGCGTCAGGTTGACGACAATCGCCTGAATGATAATCCCGATGTAGCAGGCGATGGTGGTAGATTTGTACGAGACGGTTTTTTCAGGCACGTTGTGATGGTCCTCATTTTCTGTATGGTGCAATTTGTCGAATGCTGCAAAACGGCCCGAAGGACTGTATGCCCTCGGGCCGTCCTGACACCTGTAAGGTTCCACTGGGGGCCACCCGCCCCGCCACTACTAGTGTGGCGCTGCTATTGCTGTAACGCCGCCGCCTTGATACGCTTCAGCCGCTTCATCACGTCGTTCGAGCCGCGCCCCAGGTAATCGTGCAGGGCCACATACTCGGCGTACAGCTTGTCATACACCGCCTTGTGGGCGGCGATGGGGCGGTATACCTTGTCTTGCAGGTGGGCCATCTTGGCCGCCGCCTGCTGGATGGTGTCATATCCCCCGGCTGCCGCGCCCGCGGCCACAGCCCCGTGCATGGCTGACCCCAGCGCGCCCGCCTGATCGGTCCCCACAACCTTGATCTCGCGGCCTGTCACGTCGGCGTAAATCTGCATCAGCAGCTTGTTTCGCTCTGGCAGGCCACCGGCGGCCACCAGCTCATTGACCGCCACGCCGTTATCCTCGAACGTCTGAATAATGATACGCGTGCCAAAAGCGGTCGCCTCGATCAGCGCCCGATAGATTTCCTCCGGTCTGGTAGCCAGCGTCGCGCCCACCAACAGGCCGGTCAGGTCCACATCCACCAGCACCGAGCGGTTGCCGTTCCACCAGTCCAGCGCCAACAGGCCAGACTCGCCCGGCTTTAGCTCGGCGGCTTTGGCCTCTAGCAGTTGGTGCAGGTTCAGCCCCTTTTTCTCGGCTTCCAGGTAGTAGGGATAGGGCACGCAATTCTCGACAAACCAGGCAAAATGGTCGCCCACGCAAGATTGGCCCGCCTCATACCCAAACATGCCGGGCAGAATACCATCTTCTACCACGCCACACATGCCGGGGACGATCTTTTGCTCATTGCCCAGCACCATATGGCAAGTGGAGGTGCCCATAATCATCACCATGCGGCCCGGCTCGACGACGGTGCCCGCCGGAACAGCCACGTGCGCGTCCACGTTCGCCACCGCCACCGCCGTGCCCGGTCGCAGGCCGGTGGCCTGGGCCATCGCGGGGGTCAGGCCGCCAGCGCGCGCGCCCAGCGGCAGGATGTCGGTGGACATTTTCTCGGCGACGATGTTACGCATGCGCGGATGCAGGGCCGCAAAAAAGCTCGGCTCGGGGAAGCCGATGCGCTTGCTCCAGATGGCTTTGTAGCCAGCCGTACACGAGTTGCGCGTTTCCACGCCAGTAAGCTGCCAGACAATCCAGTCGGCGGCCTCGATCAGCCGGTCAGCGGCCTCGTATATTTCCGGGGCCTCGTTGAGGATTTGCAGCGCTTTGGGAAAGAACCACTCGGAGGAAATCTTGCCGCCATAGCGGAACAGCCAATCCTCGGCTCGGTCGCTGGCTATTTCGTTGATCTGGTCCGCCTCTGGCTGGGCGGCGTGGTGCTTCCAGAGCTTGACCCAGGCGTGGGGGTTGTCGCGATATTGCTCCAGATAGCAGAGGGGCGTGCCGTCTGCCTTGGTGGGGAGCATGGTGCAGGCGGTAAAGTCAATGCCCAGCCCGATCACATCATCGGGCGAGACGCCGCTGGCCGCCAACACCTGTGGAACCGTTATTTCTACGGCGCGGACGTAATCAGCGGGGTTCTGCAAAGCCCAGTCCGGCTCCAGGCGAATCTTGGTGCCGGGCAAGTACTCGTCAATGACCCCGTCTGCGTAGTTGTATACGTGCGTAGCCACGTGCCTGCCGTCAGCCAGGTCGACCAATAGAGCGCGGGCCGACTCGGTGCCAAAGTCGATGCCGATGGCGTACTTTTTGCTGCTCACCGGTTAAACCTCCTCTATGTTGCGGAATAGTGCGCGCCGGGCAAACCCCCCGGGCTATGGGTGCAGGGTTGCAGTCGCAGAATGCAACTGCAAATTGCAGTCGCAGATTGCAGCCGCGAATTGCGGGCACAAAATGATAGATAGATGCGTGGGTAGGTTGATCACACAGAGACAGACAACCGAATCGTCCTGGCATTTGTCATGCCGATAGCCACTGTTGCGACTATAGCACGCCGCCCCGCCAGCGTCAAGATGGACGCTGAGCAAATAGTCGGGCGAACTCGTCGCCGCGCCGTCCGAATTGAGGCTACGGACCGTCGCCATATATGATACGGTCTCCCTGGACCGCCGCCATCCTTGACTGATGGCGCTAACTTTTCGTGAATCAAGTGCTGGGGCAAGCTTGGAGTTGCCCTCATTCGCCCTTCGAGCACCGGCATGTATGCCACCCTCGCCCTTTGGGAGAGGGCCGGGGTGAGGGTGATTCACTGGCCGTGACAACCAAATGTTAGCGCCATTGGGCATCCTTGCCGCCCCCAGAAGCCGGCAAGGATGCCGGCGGTCCAACTGGGGCAGCTCCTCTATTGTACCTTACGCAAGCCCACCTTGGCCGCGTCCACTTCGCGCACAAGGCCGCGCTTGATAAAGCGAATGCGAACCATCTCCCGCTTGCCCTCCAGCCGGGATTCGAGCACCAGCCCCCGCCCGTAGGGCATTTGCTCCACCCAATCCCCCTTGGCGAAACGTTGTTCGGGGGGCGCTTGCGGCTGGTCTCCTGCCGCCGACAGGTGGTCGTAGATCGTCTTCTGTCGGGTATATTCGAGCAATTCCTGCAAGGCTCGCGTCTGCCCTGGGCGATAGCGGCTCGCTTCCGCTGTGGGCTGCTGGATCGTCGGGACGGTGGCCCGGTAGCGCGCCAGCAGCGCGGGGTCGCCCACGGTTCCCTGCTGTAACATGCTCGCCAGGATGTCGCGGGCCAGCCCCTTGTCTAGCTGTTCGTTTCGCAACCGACACGCGCCCGATTGGATGCAGGAGGGGCAGCCGGTAGCGCAGCCGCATCGTGCCACCGTCTCATGGGCCAGACGCAGCAGTTCCTCGACGCGCTGATAGGCCACTTCGGCCAGGCCAATTCCCCCTTCATAGGCGTCGTACAGGAACACCACTGGCGCGTCGCCCAGGTTGGGGTGCGCCACGTGGTAAAAGCCATCCACATCCCGCCGATCACACATGACCATCAGCGGCATAACGCCAGTCAACAGATGCTGCATGGCGTGCAGCCCCGCCGCAGGTCCCTGCTCATCGGCGGACGCCTGTTCCGCCTGGCCATCGCCGTCCGCGTCGGGGGCAGGCGGCTCGTAAGCAGCGCCCTCGGCCAACGCGACGGGCAGCGCCACCCACATGGCGGTGGTGTGTAGGCGCATCGTCAGGGGATAGTCCAGGTTGACCCGTTTGACGATTTCGTCGGTGCCGAGTTGGAGTTCCTGGTAGCCGCGAATCGTCTCCTCCACCATCACATCCCCCAGAGCGGCCACAAAGGGCATATCGCCCAGTTGGAAGGTCTGCGCGGCATACACCTCGTCTACGTGCAGGCTGGATATGCTGACCGAGCGGGTATAGTGGGGAGCCGACTCTTCGCGGACGCGCACCTGTTTCTGCTGGCGGTCGAGGTAGGTCACGCGATAGTCCTCGCCGCCGTGCTGATAGATAGCGCCCGGATGCGCCTCGCGGAACACGTTGGGCGGCTCGATAGTGCCCACCTCGTTGCGTTTCTCGTCGATGATCTGATAGGTCTCGTGGCTGGCGGCCCGCAGCGACACGCGGAAATGAATGTCGCGGCGGCTCTTGGGGTACGTCAATCCCTCGCGGCCATCCCCCAGGTCGCAGGGAACCAGCAACTCGGACCGATACAGCTCATTGACGGTGGCCTGCTCCTGGGAAGTCATCTGTTCGATCTCGGCAGAGGTCAGCGGCAACTCGCGGGCAGCACAGAGCAGGTGCTTCAGGCGGATATGCTGGTTATGCTGGTCAATGATCGCCAGTTCGTGGGGCTGGGCGAAAAACTCTTGCGGGTGGTGCATGTAATACTGATCCAGGGGATTCTGCGAAGCGACCAGAAAGATGAGTGCATCGCGCCCCCGGCGGCCTGCCCGCCCCGCTTGCTGCCACGTGGACATGATCGTGCCGGGATATCCCGAGATGATGGCCGCATCCAGCCCGCCGATGTCAATGCCCATCTCCAGCGCGTTGGTGGTGATGATGCCGCGGATATCGCCGCCCTTGAGCTTGTTCTCAATATCCTCGCGCTCCTCGGCCAGATACCCGGCGCGATAGGAGCTAATCAGGTCGGCCAGACCGCTCTCTTCCGTCTGCTCGGTGACTGTGCGGCTCATACGCAACATCCGCTCGGTAAGCTGGCGGGCGCGGGTAAAGACGATGGTGTTATAGTTTGCCCGAATGCAGTGCAACATCAGGTCCACCGCTTCTTCGGCATACGAGCGACGCAGGTTGCTGGCGGCGCTATCCAGCAGCGGGGGGTTCCACAAAGCAAAGTAGCGCCGTCCTCGCCCGGCTCCGTCTCGATCCACCACAGAGAAGGGCAGGCCGGTCAGCGTTTCAGCCAGTTCTTGCGGGTTGGCGATGGTCGCAGAGCAAAAGATACACTGCGGCTCGGAGCCATAGTGCTGGGCCATACGCAACACGCGGCGGAACAACTGGGCCATGTTAGAGCCAAACACGCCCCGATAGGTGTGCACCTCGTCCACGACGATATAGCGGAGATTGCGCCATAGCTCTTCCCAGTTTTGATGCCACAAGAGAAAGCTCAGGTGCAGCATTTCCGGGTTGGTCAGCAGGAGATTGGGGCTGCGATCGCGCACCATCCGCCGCTGGCCGCTGTTCAGCGAGCCGGTATAGCGGGCGACGGAAACCGCCTCGGAGCCAAGCTCCAGGTTCAGCCGGAACAGGCTCTTGAGCTGGTCGTTGACCAGGGCATTGATGGGATAGATATACAACGCCCTGGCGGAGCGGTCTTGCAGCATGCGCTCGATGATCGGCAGATTGTAGCAGAGGGTTTTCCCGCTGGAGGTGGCGGTAACGACGACAATGTTCTCCCCGTTGCGTACCCGTTCGAGCGATTCGACCTGATGGGTGTACAGTTGCGTGATGCCCTGCGCTTCCAGCGCGTCACGCAGCAGGTCGGGCAGAGGCGGCGACGGGGACGCATAGCGCGACTCGATGGGGTCCAACGTCTCCAGGCGCACGATTTGCTGGTTCTGCTCCACCTGCATCTCGGCGGCAATGTGCGCAATCAGGCGCTCCACGGGGATGGCCTTGTCACCCGGCGCGCCTGTTCTTGCAGTCGCCCCTGCTTCCGCTGCCTGCCTGTTCTGCTGGTTCATCTGCGTTTCGTCGTGGTCTGTCGTTTGCCCTTTTGGGGCGGGATGGTTACTGCTCATGATAGGGATAATGCCCACCTCTTTGTTTGCCGCCGACGATAGCGGCTATTGGCTGGGTGGTGACGCGGCAAGCTGCCCAAGCTCCCCTCATCCACCCTTCGGCACCGGCAGTATGCCGCTCGGCTGAAAGCCGCCCTCGCCCTCCGGGCGAGGGCGACTTCCAGCCGGGCGACTCCGCAGGAGCCGAGGGTGAGGGACAGGGCGCGGGCGCCGCGCGCGCAATGGCCGGGCTAGTGCGCCATGCCCTGGAAAAAGGCCACCGTTTTCGCCAGCCCATCACGCAGGGATACTTGCGGCTCCCACTGCAATTCTTGCCGGGCCTTGTCGGCCAGCAAGTAGGTGCGATACACCTCGCCGAGCTTGGCCGGGCCATGTTGCTCTTTGCAATTGCAGCCGGTCAGTTCTCTGAGCAAGGCGAAAATCTCGTTGACGGACGTGCCCTTGCCAGAACCCAGGTTGAGGATTTGGCCGCCGCCCTGTGTCAATGCCAGAAGGTTGGCGCGGGCGACGTCGCCGACATACACGAAATCGCGCTGCTGGTCGCCAGCGCCGTTGATGATCGGCTGGCCGCCCTCTAGCATCATATTGGCGAAAATCGCCACCACTCCCGCCTCACCGTAGGGGTCCTGGCGCGGGCCATACACGTTGGGATAACGCAGGATGGTATAATCCAGGTTATAGTGGGTGCGATAAATGAACAAGTAATGTTCCACAAAGTGCTTACTGGCCCCGTATGGGTCCAGGGGGTTCACCGGATGGTTCTCGTCCACCGGCAGATACTCGGGTTCCCCATAGCAAGCGCCGCCGGTAGAAGCGTACACGATCTTGCGGCAGCCGTACTTGCGAGCCAACTCCAGCAGCGTCAGGGAGCCGAGCACGTTCACGTCAGCATATAGCAGCGGCTTGACCATCGACTCGCGCACGTTGGCCCGCGCCGCCTGATGGGCAATCGCCTCTGGGCGCTCCTGATCAAAGACTTGCTCCAACGCCTGCGCGTCGCGAATATCCACCTCGTAAAATCTGGCGCGGGGGTTGAGGTTTGCCCGCTTGCCTGTGGACAGGTCATCCACCACCAGGACGTCGTGCCCTGCTTCCAGACAGGCATCCACGACATGGGACCCAATAAACCCGGCTCCGCCAGTGACCATTACTTTCATCGCTTCCACCTCTTGAATTATGCGTCTATCTACCAAGCCAGCAGCTTGATGCCTGATTATAAACCCTTCGAGCGCACGATAGAAAAGAGCAGCCAAGCTCCTAGCAATGCCGCTACCACAAAGCCGATCTGGGCTACGGGTATCACAATATTGGTAAAGGGTATGGTAAAAGCCGTTGCCTCCCCGGCCCGCAACAACAGGGCGGAACCCATGACGAGCGCGGCAACGACCACGCTAAACGACAGACGGTTGGCAATGTTGTCCAGCTTGCGGAGGGCCTGAGATATGTTGCGTACATCTACGCCAACCGTCAGGTCGCCGCGTTCCAACTGCTCGCCGAGCGTCTCCACCCGCCGGGGGAGGCCGTGCAGCAGCGCCTCCAGGTCGCGCAGGGTCTTGATCCCTTCAAGCACCGTTCGCTTGACTGACACACGCTCTTTGAGCAACTGCACGACGAACGGCTCCAGGTAGCTGGTCAAGAGAAAGGAAGGGTCCAGGCTGCGCGTAACCCCTTCCAGGATCACCACCGTGCGGGCCATCAAGGCCAGGTCGGAAGGCAGGCGCGTCTGGTTTCTGAAGGCAATCTCCATCACTTCGACCAAAAACTGGGCAAAGGGCAGGCTCTCCAGGGAGGCGCCATAGTAGCGCGCCAGCAATCGCTGAATGTCTCGTTCCAGGCCGCTCCGGTCATACGAAGAGCGCATCGCGCCCATGCGGGCGATCACGTGCACCATTTCTTCGGCGTCTTGCTGCACCAACGCAAACAGCAGGTCGCCCAGGTCTTCCTTGACCCTTGGTGTAAGATAACCGACAATGCCAAAGTCTACAAGCCCAATCTCCCGATCGCACACCAGGATATTGGCAGGGTGGGGGTCGGCGTGAAATACCCCATGCACGAACACGGCCTTGAGATATATTTTCGCCAGCCGGTCAGCGATGCTAGACAGATCATACCCGCGCGCCTTCAGGCGGTCCATCTCGGTGAGCTTTAATCCCTTCAGATCAGAGAGGGTCAGCACCCGGCGCGTACACAAATTCCAGTATACTTCGGGGATCAAGACGCCCTCGTCGCCGACGGTGGCGCGTATTCTGTCGGCGTTGCGGGCCTCGGTGGTGTAATCCAGTTCGGCGCGCAACGCCTGAGAGAACTCTTCCACCAGGTCAGTCAGGCCATACGCCTTTAGGGTGGCGGAGCGCGCCTCCAAAAAGCGGGCCTGGGTACGCAGCAGGTTCAAGTCCGCATTTACTGTGGCATGTACGCCGGGGCGCTGCACTTTGACGACCACGTCCGTGCCGTCGCGCAGCCTGGCCCGATGCACCTGGCCGATGGAGGCGGAGGCAATCGGCTCCGGAGAGAAGGAAGCGTACCAGCGATCCAGCGGCCCGCCCAGTTCCTTTTCGATAATCGAGACGATCTCGGCGGTGGGGGCGGGGGGAGAAGAGTCGAGCAGCTTGCTCAATTCGACGATATATTCCGGCGGGAGCAGGTCGGGGCGGGTGCTGAGGATTTGCCCCAGCTTGATATAGGTCGGCCCCAATTCCTCCAGGGTCCGACGAACTCGCTGCGGAACAGACAGCATCCTGGCCTGAGCGTCCGCGTCCACCTTGCGCGCTTGCCACGGGGGCAAGAACCTGGTGAGGCCGACGTTCTCTGCCAGGAATCCGAGACCGTTGCGGATGAGGATTTCCGCAATGTTTCTGGCCCGCGCGATCTCGGCGGCAGTACCCCGCAGGGATAACCCGAATGGCACAATCAACGACCTTTCTCAATCGACGTAACAGTTTACCCGATTATAACATAAAGCCCAATGGCGGAGAAATGTGCCAGCAGACTGCAAGCTAACGCTCTCGATTGCGCCGCTTTGCTAGCAGCCCGCTCCCCATGCTATAATCAGGCCAACCTGCTATGTTATTTTGGAGAGCATCCATTGAACGAATTAGCTCAGCTACCCTATGGCTCCTGGCAACGAATTGTCGTCAAAGTAGGCACCAGCACATTGACGGCCCAATCGGACCGCCTCAATCCGCCGCGCATGGTGGGGTTGGTGCGGCAGATTGCGACCCTGCGCCAACGCAACTTGGACGTGGTGTTGGTTACGTCCGGGGCGCAACAGGCCGGGCGCGAGCGGCTGGGATACCCCAAACACCCCAAGACGATCCCCTTTAAGCAGATGTTGGCCGCCGTGGGCCAGGGGAGGCTGATGCACCTGTGGGAGCAGTATTTCGAGCTGTACGGCATGGTGGTGGGTCAGGTCTTGCTCACGCGGGAGGACATCGAGGACCGCCATCGCTACCTGAATGTCCGCGACACGCTCGAAACGCTGTTGCAGCGGGGGATTGTGCCCATCATCAACGAGAACGACGCCGTCGCTACGGACGAGATCAAGGTGGGAGAGAACGACAGCCTCTCGGCGATGGTCGCCAACTTGATCGAGGCGGATTTGCTCATCCTGCTGACTGACACGGACGGGCTGTATACCGCCGACCCTTCCCTAGACCCCAATGCGCGCCTGATCGAGCGGGTGCTTCAGGTGGATGAAAGCATCTATGCCCTGGCGCAAGGCAGCCGCTCCGGGCTGGGCACAGGGGGCATGTATACCAAGATCGTGGCCGCCGACTTGGCGACGCGCAGCGGCACATCGGTAGCCATTGCCAACGGCGCGCGGGAGGACGTGTTGCCGGGCGTATGCGCCGGAACAATTCCCACCACCTGGTTCCCCGCACGCATCACCCCATCCGAGGGGCGCAAGCGTTGGCTGCTGGCCCAATCCGTCACCGCCGGAAGCATCCACGTGGACGACGGCGCCGCGCAAGCCATTCTGGAGCGGGGCAAGAGCCTGCTGCCCGTGGGCATTGTGAAGGTGCAGGGCCGCTTTGAGCGGGGGGCCATCATCAGCGTGTTCACGCAGGCCGGGCACGAGATCGCCCGCGGCCTGTGCAACTATAGCTCGGAGAACCTGCGCCGCATCCTGGGCCAGCGATCGTGCGACATCGCCGAGATATTGGGGTATGATTACGGGCCAGAATTCATCCATCGCAACAAAATGGCCCTGTTATAAACTACCATGTAGCCGCAGCTACTTTCTAGCGCACCAGAGGGGGGAATCCATGACCAATGTAGACCTGCAAGCAATGGGACGCCGCGCCAAAGAGGCGGGCCGCCAGTTGGGGCTGCTGTCCGCAGAGGCACGCGCCGCCGCGTTGGAGGCCATCGCCCGCGCGCTGGAAACGGCGGGGGATGCCCTGCAAGCGGCGAACGAGGCCGACGTGCAGGAAGCGCGCGCGGCCCAGATCGCGCCCTCGTTGATTGACCGACTGACCTTGACGCCCAAGCGCATCCAGGGGATGGCGCAGGGATGCCGAGACGTAGCCAACCTGCCCGATCCGGTGGGCGAGATATTTGACGCCAAGACGCTGCCCAACGGCCTGCGAATAGCCAAAAAGCGCGTGCCGCTGGGAGTGCTGGCCGTGATTTTCGAGTCGCGCCCGAACGTCACTATTGACATCAGCGCGCTGGCGATCAAGACGGGCAACGCGGTGATTATGCGCGGCGGCAAAGAGACCCTGCGCTCAAACATCGCGCTGGTCGAGTTGGTGCGTCGCGCCTGCGAGGAGCAAGGGCTGCCCGCCGATGTCGTCCAGCTTATCACCTCCACCGACCGCGCCCTGGTTCCCGAACTGTTGGGCATGGACGACGTCATTGACCTGGTAATTCCTCGTGGCGGAACGGGCCTGCAAAACCTGGTCAAAGAACATGCCAAGATGCCCGTGGCATTCGGCGGGATCGGCGTCTGCCACCTGTTCGCCGATGCAACTGCCGACGTGCCCAAATCCATCGCAGTCATCCGCAACGCCAAGATTCAGGCCCCTTCCGTGTGCAACGCCCTGGATACCGTGCTGGTTCATCGGGATATAGTAGACGCGCTGGTTCCCGCGATGGTGGCGGACCTGAACAGCCACGGGGTAGAGGTGCGCTGTGACGAGGCATCGCTGCGCGCCCTGGAGGGAGCAGAGGGGATCAACCGAGAGTTGGTGACCGCGGCCCAGCCGGAGGATTACGGCAAAGAGTTCCTGGCGCTGGTGCTTTCCGTGCGCGTGGTAGACTCGCTGGACGAGGCCATCGCCCACATTGCCCGCTATAGCACGAACCATTCCGACGGCATCCTGACCAGCAACTATGCTAACGCCATGCGCTTTTTGGATGAAGTGGATTCTGCCGCTGTTTATGTCAACGCCAGCACCCGCTTCACCGATGGCGGCCAGTTTGGCCTGGGCGCGGAAGTAGCGATCAGCACCCAGCGCATGCACGCGCGCGGCCCGATGGGGCCAAAGGAATTGACCACCTACAAGTGGATCATCCAGGGGGATTGGCACGTGCGCCCGTAGACCATACTGGACCGCCGGCTTCTCGGTTGGAGCCATAAAAGCCGACGGCCCAATCGTCATCCATCATCCACATCACAAGGGGCAGCCATGCGCACCATAACCGAACCTTCTCGCCAGATTCCGGTGGTGGACGAAGCAGATGTCGTCGTATGTGGTGGCGGGCCGGGCGGCTTCTCTGCTGCCATCGCGGCGGCCCGCCAGGGCGCGAAAACCGTGCTCATCGAGCGTTATGGCTTTCTCGGCGGGGCTGCCACAGCCGGGCTGGTCTCGCCCCTGCTTGGGCACACCGCCTGGAACAGCCATACCCCCATCGTCGAGGGGCTACTGCGCGAGCTTACCGAGCGCATGCATGCCAACGACGGCGCTCAGAGTTGGGCCGAAGCCATCCAGAATTGGGGGATCGAGTTTGACCCCGAGGCGATGAAAGTCGCGCTGGATGAGATGTGCATGGAAGCGGGCGTCAAGCTGCTGCTGCACACCTATGTGGCCGACGTGGTCATGGACGGCGAGCAGATCGGCGCCATCCTCATAGAGAACAAATCCGGGCGGCAGGCCGTGGCGGGCAGGGTTTTCGTTGACGCCACGGGCGACGCCGACGTTGCCTACCGGGCGGGCGCGCCCACCACCCACGGCCGCGCCTTTGACCAGCGCCCCATGTCTATGGGCACCTTTATCCACCTGGGTGGCCTGCCGCCGGTGAATGCCAGCCGGGCCGCCGAGTTGCGAGAGTTGATCCAGCAGGAGACAGCCAGGGGGCGCTTTCTCTTTTACGACGGCCGCTTTCTAGACCGCTGCGCCTACCACAAGGATCACACCTCCGCCAACATGACCCGCTATGGCGGCGACCCCAACTCGGCGGCGGATATGACCCGCGCCGAATTGAGCGTTCGCGAGAACACCTGGAAGCTGGTGCGCTACCTGCGGGAGAACCTGCCCGGGTTCGAGGGAGTCTATGTGCAGCAGACATCACCCGGCGTGACGCCCCGCGAGAGCCGCCAGATTGTGGGGCCGTATGTGCTGACGGGCCAGGATGTGAGCAGCGCCGCCAAGTTTGACGACGCCATCGCACGCGGCTCCTGGTGGATTGATATCCACTGCCCTATGGGTTGGGCCTATCCCGCCCACCTGTGCCGCTTTGAATGTCCCAAGGAGAACGCCTGCCCCTATTGGGCAGCAGAACACGAGCGCATGTTCCGCCATGCCGAGCTTTTCGTGCCCGATGGCGATTGGTACGACATCCCCTACCGCAGCCTGCTCTCTATCGGCGTGCCGAACCTGCTGTCGTCGGGGCGGTGCATCTCGGCCACCCATGAGGGCATGGCCGGGGCGCGGGTGATGGGGACGTGCGTCGCCATTGGGCAGGCCGCGGGCACAGCGGCGGCCCTGGCAACAGGCAGTAACGTGTTGCCCGCCCAGGTGGATGTCCAGCAATTGCGCGCCGTGTTGCGCGAAAACGGCCAACTGGTGTAACCGCGGCATTCCTGCCGCGCTTTGGCCGCCAAGGATGGCTAATGGCGCTAACTTGTCGCGGCTCAAGTGCTGGGGCAAAATCGGAAGTGCCCTCATCCGCCCTTCGGGCACCGGCATACATGCCGCTTTCTCCCGGGGGGAGAAGGCGGTAGGCGCGGCAATATGCCACCGGCATACATGCCGCCCTCGCCCCCTGGGAGAGGGAGCGGCTGGGTACAGCCGGGGGTGAGGGTGGTGAGGCGGATCTGCTGACCGTGATAATCAAATGTTAGCACCATTGGCCAAGGATGGCGGCGGTCCGCAGCAGCCGCGCTATCGTTAACGCACCCTAACAGTAGTAGCAGCCCAATCAACCATATCCTTACAGGAGGCAGCCATGCGTACCATAACCGAACCTTCTCGCCAGATTCCGGTAGTGGACGAAGCAGACGTCGTCGTATGCGGCGGCGGGCCGGGCGGCTTTTCTGCCGCCATCGCGGCGGCCCGCCAGGGAGCGCGCACTGTGTTGATCGAGCGGTATGGCTTTATGGGCGGGCTGGCGACGGCGGGGTTGGTGGCCCCCATCCTGGGCCATACCGCCTCAGAGAGTAACACCCCCATCGTCGAAGGGCTGCTGCGCGAGATCACCGAGCGGCTGCACGCCCTGGATGGCACGCTCGCCTGGGAAGAAACGCTGACCAGATGGGGGATCGAGTTTGACGCCGAACCGATGAAAATCGTGCTGGACGAAATGGCGTGCGAGGCGGGCGTCGAGTTGCTGCTGCATACCTATGTGTCCGACGTGGTCATGGACGGCGACAAGATTAGCGCCATCCTCGTAGAGAACAAATCCGGGCGGCAGGCCGTAGCGGGCAAGGTTTTCATTGACGCTACGGGTGACGCCGACGTTGCCTACCGGGCAGGCGCGCCCACCACCCACGGCCGCGCCTTTGACCAGCGCCCGGAGTCTATGGGGTCGTTCTTCCACCTGGCGGGCTATGAGCCGGTGGACGCCGAACGCGCCAAAGAGTTGAGCGACTGGCTCTGCTCCGAGATGGATAAAGGCCGCTTTCACTTTTACCAACCCCACTTTACCGGCAATAACGCCTATCACAAGGACCACACCGCCACTAACATGACCCGCTTTGCCGGAAACTCGGACGTGGCGGCGGATATGACCCGCGCCGAGTTGAGCATCCGCCGCGACGTGTGGGAACTGGTGCGCTACCTGCGCGCCAACGTGCCCGAATTCGCCCGTTGCTATGTGCAACAGACCTCGCCGCAGGTGGGGCCACGCGAAAGCCGCCAGATCGTAGGGCCGTATGCCCTCACCGGCCACGATGTGCATAACGGAACCAAATTCGACGACGCCATCGCGCGCGGCTCCTGGTGGATTGATATCCATTGCCCACGCGGCGAGACCTGGCCGGTGCATCTGTGCGTGGTCGAATGTCCCAAGGGCGCGGATTGCCCCTATTGGGCGGCGGAACACGAGCATATGTGGTCGCGAAAAGATCTGTATCCGCCTCAAGACGATTGGTACGACATCCCTTACCGCTGCCTGCTCCCCATCGGCGTATCGAACCTGCTGTCGTCAGGGCGGTGCATCTCGGCTACCCATGAGGGCATGGCCGGGGCGCGGGTGATGGGAACGTGCATCGCCATTGGGCAGGCTGCAGGCACAGCGGCGGCCCTGGCAGCGGGCAGTAACGTGTTGCCCGCCCAGGTGGATGTCCAGCAATTGCGCGCCGTGTTGCGCGAAAACGGCCAACTGGTGTAGCCGCGGCATCCTGCCGCGCTATCCATAGCGCGCTCTGGCCGCCAGGGATGGCGGCGGTCCAGGCATAGGGGCGGTTTTCGCGGACCGCCTGCATCTTGCCGGCCCAGTTTACCATTGCCATACTCTATTTAGCCGCCAGGGATGGCTACTGGCGCTAACATTTGGTTGTCACGACCAGCGGATCACCCTTGTATCTTAACAAGAAGGCAGTATAGTTCATAGGGGGGAACTGCTCCCCCACCTCCGCGACAGGCCGGTCGCCCTCTGGTCTGCGAGACCGCGGGTGAGCGTGGGTCGTCGCGGAGTCCTT
>JAAYXX010000198.1 GCA_012515695.1 Chloroflexota bacterium | reverse complement strand
GTTCCTGAGCCTTGGACAGGCCCTCGGCCCCGCTGGAAGCCGTGATAGCATAGTAGCCTTCCTGAAGCAGACACGTCTTGCTGATGCTTCGGGATTCGGGATTGTCGTCAATTACGAGTACTTTTTTGGTGGAAAGCATGATTTCCTGTCTGCCGGATTACCTGTTACCTGCCATTCGACCAGGTCGCGCCCCCTCCAGGAGGCCGCCTCCCCCGCTAGTTCACCACAGCAAAGGTTGTAGAGACGCCCACCCCATTGGGCGCTATCACCGCCGCCATGCCTGCCGTATCCCCTCGCGCCGGGGAGTCAAAGAACCCCCTGAGCACCAGCTCTTCCCCTGGATTCAGTATCCCCGGCTCGTATTGCTCGGCGATAATCTGAGAAGCGTCCAGGTAGATGCCCACCAGTTCCCATCGCTCGTGCTCCGTCGTCTCCCGCTCATAGGGCACCCACCGGACAACATAGCTGCTGCCGGTGTAATAATGGAGAATCACATCCCAATCCTGATAGTCGGCCAGCTTGGTGCTACCCACATTCCTGATGACAAGGTCTACGCTGCCGCTGTTCGCTTCCGCCTCAACAACTATCAAGTTGGTGCGAGAACGCTCCTCCTCCACCTGCTGCCGCTCTATCCAGCTCTCCGCGAGAGCGTCCTGGGCGCGCATATAGCTCTGCACAATCAACGGAATGCCAAACAGTACAATGCTCATAACAATCAGCGTAATTAGCAGAGTTTCCATGAGCTACATGCTAAAATAGTAATCGTCAGACACGCCCGTCGGAGTCACGATCCTGGCAAAGTACCGCTGCGAAGGCAGGATGGTCGTGTAATGAATGGTGATCTTGCAGGTGGCGGTGGGGTTCCATTCGCTATCATTCTCAATTTCCCACGTCCAATACGGGCCGCTCCCATCCGCATTGCTCCGATGCGGGATGCGCTGAAAATCCCCCTCCGGCCCAAAGAACACGTCACAACTTTCCACAGCGGCGATACGCAGCGAGCCGATGTTCTTCACCCATAGGTACACGTCGAAATCCCCGTCGCCATTCCCGTCCTGCCAGGTCTGGCTGCCGTCGAGTTCCGCGCCCGCGTGGATGATGCGTACCTGACTCTTCATGCGCTCGTCCATCCGGTGGCCCATGTTGCTCATCGCGTCACTGCTGCTGACCACCGCCGGATAGATGGCGTTGAAAACGAGCACTGCACATACCACAGCCGCGATGATGCCAAAGGCGGTGACAATGCTGTTCTCCAAGTGTGCAACCCTTTCTGGCGAGCCTCATCCGCCCAGCAACAGACGCCAGCCCTCCCGGCGCCTGCCCCAAACCCTACGGGCGAGCACTCCGGTGCAAAATAGCCCGCAACTCGGTAGTAACTGCCATTACCTCATCTGGCTCGACGTCATCCGGCACTTCGCCCGGCGGGTCCTCTCCGATAAGCTGGCGCAGTTGATCGGCCGCCTGGGGAGCAATCACCCCTTCCGTCTGGCAATCGTCTATCGCCTCACGCGTGTACGCGCTTCCTACTCGCGCTGTGCTGGTCTTCACCCAGTTGACCAACTCGGCAAAAGCCACCAGGCTATAGCCGCGGTCCATCGCGCCGCCCTCATTGCCGGGGCTGGGTGGCTCCTGCCTGGACCGTCGAACATCATCCAGGGATACCTTCTTTACCTTGGGGGCCGCAGACGGCGACGCGGCGGGATCAGGTTGCCCCCAGGAACTCGGCTGCGCCGCCGGTGTGCTTGCCCGCGAGCCTGCGCCAGATTCATGTCCCCCCCACCGCAAGGGCGGGGGGGATACACTTTCATCCGTATCCTCATCGTCTTCGCCTGGCCTGAGCGCAGCGTGATAGAATCGAGTTGCCAGCACCTCCTGGATTTCCAATAACGAGTTCTGTATCTGGTTCTTTAGAATCGTCATCTGGTCTTCCAGTTTCCTCACGCGCTGCTCCAGTTGCTGCTCGCGCTTTTTGGGGTTTGAGTCAAGCGCCATCGTAGCACTCCCCTCCCACTAGCTCACTTCTGCCTTACTCAAAACGAGCGGCTCGACCAATGGTTGAATTAGTCGAACCGCTCACCTCCATGCCCGCGACTCGATAACCGTTTGGGTTCAGGGAGTTCGGGGCGCAATGTCTTATTGCAGGTCCATCACCGTAGTGATCGTGGGCGGAATCGTGCGTTCGATGACCAACACACCACCCTGAGGCGGTTTGATCTCTAGCACAAACGACTGGTTCCGGATCAGAGGCGTCTTGATGCTGCTATCGGTACCGGTGATGGGTACGGTGATCTCGACCATCTCGCGGGGATCCAGCAAACCGTTGTCGTTATGCGTCCCCAACATCTCAGTAGACCAGTTCACATCGGACTGGTTGATAGCCCCATCCCGATAGGAGATGACCACCACGTTATCGCTATTGGGACCGCTCTTGTGGGAGATGTCCACCGGCTGCCCCCCTGCCACAGTCGACACAGTAACGATGACTTCTTTGACATACCCGTTCGCGGTGTCGCCGGTGGCGATAACGTTGCCCTTTACTTCCAGCGATCCTTGCACTTCGGACAGGCCAGAGTTGATAGCTACCTTGCTCTGCTCTGTAGAGTTCATGCCTGCCGAGAGAATGGTAAAGGCAAACACCGAAGCCACCACCACAAAGGCAATCAGAATGATCGCCGTTTCCAGGGCAGTGACGCCCTTCTCATCTCTCAAAATTCTGTGCATCCTGTTCGTCATGTTCCTTTCCTCATGTGCGCGTGTGATTCCTCGGCAACCGTGAACGCTCGATCTCGTAATCTCTTCACCTCCTGGGACGCTACAACAAGGTCTCCCCCCATTTCCCGATTTCCTTCGCGTGAAAGCTGCAATCAGTCGCAAACTAGTTCCCGGCTATCCATAAGCAGCTTTTGGCGTCGCCACTGTCTACACTCTTATACCACGAAATCGAGCGCTCCAGCATTAACAGTCCGTGAATTCCAAGATATTCACAACGCAAACTATCATCGAATCAAAACCACTGTAAATCAGTTAAATGCACGCAATTCATTCAGAAACATGACGTAATTCATGAGCGTGACGCCCCTCGCGCCTGGCAAGGCTCCCCGGCGTGCGCCTATAGCTCCCCGATTCCGCCCGACCAGAGCAGCGTCTTGACGCGTTTGGACAGATCGGTGGCCTTGACCGGCTCGGTGATCAAGTCCAGCGCCCCCACGTCAAACGCCCGCAGCCTGTTGCGTACTTCGGCAGCGATCCGCTCACTGCTCAGGGCCTCCCCCTCCACCTCGCTGCTCGCGACCAACATCAACACTGCCGTCTTGGCCGTCACCGGGTCGCTCTTTAACTGGCGGCACACCTCGTACCCGCTCATTCCTGGCAACACCGCATTCACAATCGCCACATGGGGCTTGATTCGGCGCGCTTCTTCCAGCCCTTCCGTCCCATCCGTCGCCATGTACACCTCGTACCCGTCTCGCTGCAAGACCGCCTGTATAAGCCCTACCTGAGATCGTCTCTCATCCACTATCAATATCCTCACGTTGGCCATCCGCTCTCTCCTTCATCCCCCCCAGCCAGTCGAACAGGCAACGAAATAGCCGGATAGCATCGCTCTGGCAAACTATTTTCAAGAAGCAGTTCTGCTGATCCCCGCAACGTATAGCTATCGCGCGCGTGCCCGGCCCGCCGGTGCATTCCCCATCAG
>JAAYXX010000197.1 GCA_012515695.1 Chloroflexota bacterium | reverse complement strand
GGGCGGCATACATGCCGAGCCAAACGCCTTCTCCCCCTGGGAGAAAGCGGCATACATGCCGGTGCCCCGGAGGGGCGGATGAGGGTGATCCACTGGCGAGGGGACTCGGCATTTACCTCGCTTTTCGCCCGTGACAACCAAAAGTTAGTGCCATTGGCCCAGGATGGCGGCGGTCCAATGGGGGAAGCCTCACCCCCGGCTGTACCCAGCCGCTCGGCTGAAAGCCGCCCTCGCCCAGGGGGCGAGGGCGGCATGTATGCCGGTGGCATATTGCCGCGCTTGCCGGTGCCCGAAGGGCGGATGAGGGCAACTTGGATCTTGCCTCAGCATTTGTCAATCGCTCTGATCGCTTTCGCCTTTGAGCGAGGCCAGAAAGCGCAGGTCCGCCGGGCTGAGTTGGGCGTTTTCGAGCATATCCGGGCGGCGTTCCAGCGTGCGGCGCAGGGCTTGTTCCCGCCGCCGGCGTTCGACTTGGGCATGGTGGCCGGAGACCAGAATGTCGGGCACGCGCAGGCCCCGAAACTCGGCGGGGCGGGTATAGTGGGGGTATTCGAGCAGGCCGTGGGCGTGCGAGTCTTCCACCATTGCGCGCATATCGCCCAGGACGCCAGGCACCAGGCGGGTGACAGCCTCGACGATCACCATTGCGGGTATCTCGCCGCCCGACAGGACATAATCGCCGATAGAGATTTCGTGCGTCACCACCAATTCGTTGACTCGCTCATCTATACCTTCATACCGACCGCAGATCATCAGAATATGGCCGTAATGCTCAAATTCGTGGGCCATCGCCTGGGTGAACAGGCGGCCCGCCGGTGTGAGCAGGATGACCGGCACCTCCACGTTGACGGTTTCCTTTTGCCGTCTTACCAGGTCTGCCCCCAGGACATCCTCGACGGCGTAGACGATGGGGTCGGGCTTCATCACCATGCCGCCGCCGCCATAGGGCGTGTCGTCGGTGACGTGGTGCTTGTCTGTGGCATAATCTCGAATATTGTGCAGGTTGACGCTCACCTGGCCCGCGTCGATGGCTCGCCGAACGATGCTCTCAGCAAAGACGCCAGCGAACAGCCCCGGAAAAAGCGTCAGGATGTCGAAACGCATGATTATTCCCCCTTTTATTCCCGGATATTCTAGTCGTGGGAATGGGTGGGTGCAAATTGGCGCTGCTCGGCCTTCATGCTATACTAGCAACCAAGAGTCGAAAGGGGAGCATCGTGTTCGATCAGGAACCTGCGCCACGGTTTTCACGACAGATCTGGTTCGTTGTGATAATGATTCTGCTCCTGTTGGGGTTGATGGCGGCTATTCTGCTGGATTGGCAGCCGGACATCCACTGGTCGCTGTCCTTGCCTGCCCGCACGCCCAAACCGACGGCGCTTCAGCCTACGCCCACGCCACCGCAGACGGCACTACCCACATCAGAGGCCGAGGCTACGATGCAGGCGCAGCAGACGGCAGAGGCCCGGCGGCACGCCATTGCGCCCACGCCCACCCCTAGCTGGCGGTTCTTTACTGGCTCTCCCCTGGAAGAGGCTCCCCGCGAGGAGCATTATCTTTTGGGGCGGCCCATCGCCCCGGATGGCGTGGACTATATCGCGTACACGTACCCCTATGGCTCGCGTGGCGATGGCACGTATCCCATTCATCACGGCGTCGAGTTTGTCAATCCCATCGGGACCGAGATTCTCGCGGTGGGGGATGGGACCATTGTAGCGGCGGGCGAAGACAAGACCGAGGTATATGGGGCGCGCACCGACTTTTATGGGCGGGCGATTATCCTGAAACTGGATCAGACTTTTCGGGAAAAGCCGGTCTATGTGTTGTATGGTCACCTCTCTCAGATCATGGTAGAGGAAGGGCAAAAGGTCAAGGAGGGCGAGGTGATCGGCCTGGTGGGGATGGCGGGTATCGCTGAGGGGCCACACGTGCATCTCGAAGTGCGCTATGGCGAGAACGATTACTATTATACCGCCAACCCTGTGCTATGGCTGCGGCCCTTTGAGAACCACGGGACGCTGGCGGGCGCGGTGGTTACGGATGACGGGCGAATGATCCCCGACGCGCGCGTCATCCTCTATCGAGCCAACAACCCGGGGGTGCCTGTGCGCTACATGAGCAGCTATCCGGCCAGAAGCGTGAACCCTGACCCTTCGTGGGGGGAGAACTGGGCTGCGGGCGATCTGCCAGCGGGCCAGTGGATCGTAGAAGTGCAGCACGCCGGGCGGTCCTATTCCAGCGACGTCACGATTGCGGCGGGCAAAACGACCTGGGTGACTGTGTATGTGGCTGGCTAGCGCCAGCGCGCTGATGACGTCAGGCGCTTCCATGTCTTGCCGATAGTGTGGTCAGCATGACCGGGCGGGCAGCGTGACCTTTTGCGACGGGCTACCAACTGCCGCCCATTATTCAGGCCATTACACCCCTCTATCACAATCCTCTCAACGCAGCAGCATCTCCTCTGGCCTGGTGGACACGCACCTATTGCAGCAACATGATCTCTGCCAACCTGTGCCGCGTCGCGGGTAGATTGCGAACCGGCCTGGGTTGGGCTATACTTGCGTGGAATGCGGGCCACTGGGCGTTCGCCTGGCCCGGCTCCCGTCTTCCTTTCCGGCCAGAACGGTCTCGCTCTCAAGATTTTCCAGGATTAAGGAGCAGCGCGATGAGTACGGAAGTGGAATCCAAGTACCTCTTGCCGGATGCGGCCACCATGCGCGATATCCTGGCCGTTCGTGAACTGGCGGGCTATGATGTGCGGCCGCTGGGCAAGATCAAGGTTGTTGACCGTTACCTCGATACGCCAGACCGCACGTTGCTACGTCAGGGGTGGGCCTGTCGCCTCAGGCGTCAGGGGGATACGTGGGTTGCGGGCCTCAAGACCAACCAGCAAACGCAGGGGGCCATCGTCTCTCGCGCAGAGTTTGAGGTTACGCTGCCAACACGCGAGATGGCCACCTACTATTGGCCAGAGAGCGAGGCGCGCACCCGGCTGCTGCAATTGACCAACGGCCAGGAGTTGGAGCGGCTGGTAAAGCTCAGGCAGGTGCGCCACCGGGCCATGTTGCTCAGGGAAGGCTGCCCCGTCGCCCAGTTGTCGCTGGATCGGGTGGACGTCGTTGGCCTGGGGAAACGCTACCGCCGGTACATGCTGGAATGCGAGCTAGAAGAGGGTGGCGACCCGGCTGACCTGGAGCGCGTGGACGCCTATCTCTCGCAACACTACCCCTTGACTCCCGAACCACGCGCCAAGCTCCAACTCGCCCTTGAACTGCTGGGGCTGCCGCTCGCTTCCCAGATGACAGATGGAGGGCCAGGGACGCAAACACAGGCGGCGCTCGTGTCCGACAAGACCGAGACTCTGGGCATACGTGCCTCTGATACGGTGGCGGTTGCGGCGCACAAGATTCTCCACTTTTACCTGGAGCGCATGTTGGCCCACGAAGAGGGGACCAGGCTGGGGCAGGACCCGGAGGAATTGCACGATATGCGGGTCGCCATTCGGCGGATACGCTCGGCGCTGCGCCTGCTCGGGCCATACCTGGATATGCCGCTCTTGGGCGAATGCCAGGAGCAGTTACGCGAGGCGGCGCGCATTCTGGGGGAAGTGCGGGATATGGACGTGGCGCTGGCGCGCGCTCGCGATTATCTGGCCGGGCTGCCCGCTGAGGAACAGCACGACCTCGATCCCTTGTTGGAAATGTGGCAGACCAGGCGCAGAGAGCGTTTTCAGTACATGAACGACTATTTGCGGAGTATCGCGTATGTGGGGCTGGTACAGGCCCTGCGTAGTATGGTGACCACGCTGGGAACCGCGGGCGATCAGGCTGGGGAAGCGCCTGCCATCAGTCAGGTTGCGCCACAGCACATCTACCTGGGCTGGCAGTTTGTTCGCGCGTACAATCGCGTGGTGAGCCAGGCCCCGCTAGAAATCTGGCATGCGCTGCGTATTGACTGCAAGCGGTTGCGCTATGCGATGGAGGATTTTAAGGAAATCCTGCCCGCCAGGGTCAAGACTGTTATCCCCCAGATTACCGCCATGCAAGACCATTTGGGGGAGCTGCGTGACGCGCAGCTGGCGATAGTCCGGGTGGACGAGTATTTGCTGGGCAGGCCAGACAAGAACAAGCTGCAACAGATTATCGCCTATCGGGAAAGTGAGCGGGCCAGGCTGTGCGAGTTGCAGGAGGGCTTTCCGAAGGTGTGGGAACGTTTCTCCCGCAGCCGGTTAAAGCGGCGCATGTCCGCGATGCTTGCCAGGCCTTAGGCGGTTGGCGCTGCGCTGGCAGGTTGAGGGATGAATAACAGCAGCCCGACGGGCGCTCAGGTGGCCCGCCGGGCTGTTTTCATGGACGGGAAACGACGTTCAGCCGTGCCTGTCAGGCGGTGTTTGTTCCAGAGACCTCGCCCTGCGATGGGTGCGTCTTGAGTTCGGAAACGACCTCGACGATGCAATCACGCAGCTCTTGGAACACCTTGTGGATGCTCTGCGAGGCGTCTATATCGCGAAATCCGTATTCCTGCCCCAGCTCGTTAAAGGCTGCCAACATGCGCTTTTGGTAGGCCACAAAGCTCGTGTAATAGTCCGAATAGCCGAGAAAGTCCATGTCCGACTCCCAGTAGTCGAACGAGCGCGTGCTCAGCACGCGGGGAACCAGGCTGTCCAGGTCGCAGCGCAGGTAAAAGATGGCGTCGGGCACCAGGGCAAAGCCCAGCACCGAGCGAATCCAGTTGGCGCCAATCCCACGCGCTACCGAGCGGGCAATCAGAGAGTACAGGTAACGGTCTGTCAGTACGACGAAACCGGCCCGCAGCGCGGGGATGATCTCCCGTTCCAGGCGGTCTGCCAGGTCGGCGGCGTAGAACATGGCCATCGTGAGGGCGCCGAGGGTGTGGCCCTGCTTGGCTTCCAGAATGCCCACGCTGGCCAACTCGGAGCGACTGAGACCACTGGAATAGACGGCATAGCCGTTGGCTTCCAGCCATTCCCGCAGTAGCGCTATCTGGGTGGAGCGACCAACGCCGTCTGGCCCTTCGAGGACGATCAATTTCCCCGGAAAACGCGTGTCCGTCACGTTGGGCAATCCCTTGCCGTACCATTTGGCTGTGGTCATCGTTCTGATTCCCCCTTGAGATTGCTCAGGTAGCGACCGGAAAGCTGTTCGGCGGACAACACGTGTCGCCAGGGGTTGGTTTCGGCATGCAAAGCGCCTTCCAGGTGCGGCTGGATGATGCTGCGGACGATTTCCTGCTGGTTGACGATGGGCAACCGGGCATCTACAACCGACAGGCCGAATTCCTCTACCAGGCGCTCGTACTCGCGCAGGATGCGCCCCTGAAAGATGCGATAGCTCTCATAGGGGTCGTCGCTCAGGCCCAGGTCCAGCCCCGCCTCATAGTACTTGAGCTTGGGGCGGCCCGACATGATGCGGCGCAAAGATTCGTCCAGGGGGACACGAAAGTATAGGGCCACCGTCGGCTTGACGGCGAAAGAATAGACCTCGCGCACCCATTCGCGGTCCACGCCGCGCGCGGCATCTCGGCAAAAAGCCGTATAGATATAGCGGTCGGCCAGAACAATAGCGCCCGCCTGGAGTGCGGGCAGCATTTGTTGGTGCATGCGGTGGGCAAAGTCTACCGCGTGCAGCAGGCTAAAGGTCGTGGGGGTGAGAAGCTGCTTCTTCTTGCCCCGTTTCGTGGTGGCCTTGACCAGCGGGGACGAGTTCCACTCGCTGAATGCTACGCAATAGCCAGAGGCAATCAGCCATTTACGCAACAGGTCGAGCTGAGTGCTTTTGCCCGAACCGTCAATGCCTTCAACTACGAACAACTTGCCAGGAAGCGGTGTGCCATCGGGCAATGTAGCCATGGGACCCCTTTCACATAAAGCTCTGATCAGATTGTAGGCAGGGGGGCAATGATCGTCAAATAGCTGGGCGGTTTTTGCCCATTGGGATGGGCGGTTTCAACCGCGGCCCGACCTGGGACTGAACGTCCCAGGCTGCTGAAAAAGGAAACCCGTTCAAACGGGTTAAATATCATCTATTACACCTGACTGCACTTCTGTTTAGCCTCTCGCCCCGTCGAAGGAGATTGGACCGCCGGCTTCCAGCCGGCATAATTGTAAGCCGCCAAGGAAGCCGGCGGTCCAACTATGCCAGCATTATGGGGATTTACTGTTTGGCAATGGCTGTTGCCGAACTATCAAAACTCGTCAACTGCCTACGGTACAGGTGGTCCAGCTTGATCTAATCTCTATGGCGGGCGGCCATTTGTCTGGCGGTGGCCCGGTTGTTACAATGGATGAACGGGATACTATACAGTCAGGAGAGCGTGCGCGATGGAACTCAATGCGGATGGCAAACCCCCGCGCCCATTGGTGGGGATGGGGGTATTGGTGATGCGCGGCAACCGGGTACTCTTGGGGCGGCGGTTGGGCGCGCATGGCGCGGGGTATTATGCGGCCCCCGGCGGCCATGTGGAGTTTGGCGAGAGCCTGGCGGATGCGGCTCGCCGCGAGGTGTGGGAAGAGTGCCAGTTGCGGGTCGAGGGGATTCGCCTGCTGTCAGTGGGCACGTATATGTGGGATGATGACAAGCATTATGTGGACGTGGACGTGGTGTGCGAGGCCCCGGAGGGCGAGCCGGTGAACACGGAACCGGAGAGCTGCGCGGGCTGGGGCTGGTACGCGCTGGATCAGCTCCCGTCGCCGCTGTTCGTGGTGACAGAGAACATGATCCAGAGTTTGATTTCGGGGCAGATCGTGCCCGCGCTGGATGTGATTAACCGCCAGCCGTCCACGGCTCCCAGCATCGACAACAGCCATTAGGGTGGGCGGTTAAAGATTGAAAAGTGAATGCCGTAACATCTGGCTCGCCCCGTGAAAGGGGATTGGACCGCCGACTTTCAGCCGGCATAATATGAGCCGCCAAGGATGGCGGCGGTCCAATCCCCTTCCAAAACACTCCTAAACCCGTCTTGACGGGTTTCCCCTTTCCGCCGCCTGGGACATTCAGTCCTCGGCATATATGCCGCTGGCGGGGCATCGGCAGCATCAGCCGGGTGTGCTCGTTGGCCGACCGCATCTGGCGCAGAACTTGGACCCTGGCCGCAAGCTGGACCCGCACGCGGCGCAAAAACGCTCCTGGGGCTTTTCTATGCGTTGCCCGCAGTAGGGACAGAACGAGCTATTGTCCGAGACCGATTGCCCGCAGTGCGGGCACTTGCCTACGGCTGCGGCAGCCGTTTCTTGCGCGACTTCGGCCTCCATCTTGGCTAGCTCGCTCTCCAATCGGGTCACTTCTTGCTTTAGCTCGACGATGTGTTGGCACAGGGGGCGCAGTTCGATCGAGTTCAGCTTGCCAGCCTGATGCAGGCCCACCGCCTGCACGCCCACAGCGGTGATCATCTCGGTGACCTGCTCATTCAGGCGCTTTAGCTCCGACTTGGCCTTGGACATGGCTCGCCGTCGGTCCGCGGCCTCCATCTGGCGCCGCAGGCTGTCGATGGTGCTGCGAATACCCCCCTGACTATTGATAGATGACAACAGGCTATCTGCTTTCTCGCGGAACACTTCGAGTAGATCGGGCATATTTCCCTCCGTTCAAGCCACGGTCAAACGGCAGCTCACACTTTTGCGCATTCACATGTATTATACGCGCAGAAGCGGCCAGGGTCGCGCTGGCGCGGCGAAAGGGTGGGGGATAACCGCAAGAGGTGCGTTCTGTGGGGCGATGCAGGTGCCCCTCCTGGGACAGGAACCAAGTTCGAATCCCAGGGGGGCTGTTTCGAGCACGTCAACCCGCGCCAGCAGGAGCCGGGCTAGAGTTCTTGCAAGCGGGCGAGGATGGCTTGCGGCTCGCGCGCGTCGGACAGTTGCGCCACGCGGGCCAGCGCCGCTTTACCCGGCAGAACCAGGCGGCCCACCTCTTGATAGAAGGCGTTGCGGTCGCGGCGTTCCGGCAGATATTCCAGCGCCCATTCGCTCTGATAGCCCTGGCGCAGCGCCCGCTCCATGACGGTGTGGCCGTAGACGAAATGCGCCCCGGCGATGAAATCGGCGTGCAAGGGGCGCAGCGGCTCGGCGTCGAAATCATCCACCACTTTCTGCCCGGCCTTGTTCATCTCGGTTCCCACCAGAATGGGCAGATCCATGTCGTGGGCCAGTTGCACCACTTCGTATAGCTTTTGAATTTTGAGCGCCCGCTCATCGGGGTTTTTGATGTTCCAGTTGCGGTCGGGAATGATGTTGATTGCGCCTACCCCCTTGCTGACCGCCAGCGCGAGCAATTCCTCAATGGCCTGTTCCCCGGCGCTGGTCCCGTCTAGCCATGCATAAGTGGGGATGGCCCGAAACTTGATGATGGTGTCCGTCACCTCGTCAAAGGGGGGGAAGGTATCCGGGCCGGGCTGCACATAGCCCACGCCGCCCCGCTTGATCAGCTTGCTGCGGATGGCATCATGGGGGAAAGGCTCGTCGCCCATGAACGCGTCCACCTGCGCCACGTCCATTTCCAGCCGAGACGCCCAAAAGCGCAATAGGTCCTCGCGTTCGGGGAAGTGTTTTCTGGCGGCGATATCATAGGCCAGCAGGATATGGCGTTCCGTGGCGTTTCCGGCGGGCGTCAGGGGCAGCACGTCCCGGTCATAGTCAATGACCACCGGGTCGAGGTAGGCGTTCACGCGGGCCACCACGTCGCGGTTGCGCTCGGCGGCGCGCTGGCGCAAATCGGCCAGGGCCTCATCGGCGGGGGAGAGGGTTTTCTCGTACACAAACCCCACGCCCATATAGTAGAGAATGCCCGGCTCGCCGGGGGAGTTGATCTCTCGCGTGGCGAACTGGGGCAGATAGGCGCGGGTTTCCATCCCGGCCATGCCCCGCACCTGCACCCGGTCGCAAGCGTCCAGGCATTCCTGCATGGCGTCCAGCACGTCGAAATCCACCGTGCCCACGGCATACCAGCCCAGTTTGCGGGCCAGCCAGGCCAGGGCGGAGGGGGAATGGCCGTAACCGTTATAAGAGAAAAAAGTGTGACAGTGCAGGTTGAGCTGGTCGTTGGGGGGCGCGCAAGGAATCTCCCCTGCTTGCCAGGCGGCGACCAGAGCGTCCAGGGCTTGCTGGCGCACTTTTGGGTCAAAACTCGACAGGTTCTGCTCCGCTGTGCTCGTGTTCACTTGATGCCTCCATGTAGCGCGAATAGGGTGCTGGAACTGGCCTGTGCGGTCAAGGCGTTCCCGCTCCCAAGTATACCCGGAAAACGGGGGCTTGGCGAGAGCGCGGCGATGGGCTTATTGGTGTAGGTCGGATGAGGGCGTCTCGATGTGCGCCGGTTCCACGTGAACGAACGCGTGATCCACTTCGGCCAGGGTTTCTACGGCCTCGCGCACGGCATCGCTGGCGGCGTGAACCTGCTCCAGCGGCAGGCTTCCGTCCATATCAATGTGCATGTCTGCGCGCACCTGCGGGCCGACGTACTCGATAATCACCTGATGGACGTTCAGCACGCCCGGCACGGTCATCGCCGCGTCAACCACCGCGTCGGTCAATTCGGGGCGCGCTGCCCCGCCGATCAGGTGGCTGATGCTCTCGCGCAGCACAGCCCACGCGCTGTAGAAAATCCAGGCCGACACGATGAACGCTGCCAGAGGGTCTGCTGCGGCAAACAGGTAAACGCTGCCCAGGATACCCACCAGCGCCATCGCCGACGAGATAGCATCGGTCAGGTTGTCGCGTGCCGAGGCGAGAATGGCCGGGCTATTGGCGCGGCGCCCCAGTCGCCGCACGACCAAAAACATGACCCCTTTGGCCAGAATGGTTACTATGGGGGCGATATAGGCCCAGATAGAGGTAATTGGCTGCGGCCCCTCATTCCAGGTTCTCCAGCCCACGCGCACCGCTTCCACACCGGCCAGCGCTATTGCCCCGCCGATGAACAGGCTGACCAGCGACTCGATCCGGCGGTGTCCGTGAGGATGGCCGGGATCGGGCGGTTGCAGCGCAAGCCACAGCCCCACCCCCATCAACATACTATAGGCCACATCGGCGGCCGAGTTGGCCGCGTCGGCGTATAGCGCGCTGGACCCACTGACCAGCGCGGCGGCCCCCTTGCCGATGACGAGCAGCACGTTGCCCAACAGGGCTACGATGCTGGCCTGCACATACAAACGCCTGGTATGAGGCGAAACGTTATCTATGTCAACTCTTTGGATCTCGCCCAAGATATCTAGACCCCACGCGAATGAAAAGCCGCCCCAAGACCGAGCACTGTTGGGCGGCTTTGACATATTATAATCCAGATTGTGGTGAGGTCAAGATGATCGGCGGGCGCTGTTCTATCCATGCGCCAGGGTGGCCCGCTCGCGCATGGTGCGCCGGAAGCGTTGAATATCGGCGGGGACGACGCGCGCCAACAGGCCAAAGAACAGCGCGCACAGCAGCCAGGTAACGACGCAAATGCCCAGAATGGCGACTCGCAGCGAGGAATGGTCGGCGATCAGGCCCGCCAGCCACGGCGAGAGCGCCGCGCCCGCGTTTTCGACAAGGCTCAAGAGCGCCAGCGTGGTGCTGCGTACCTCCGGCTCGGTAATATCTTGCACGGTGGCAAGCACATTCGGGGCGGCCATTGACATGGTGATGCCGGTCAGCCCCATGAGCACGGTAAAGATCAGCGTGTTGCCGATGGGGATATTTAGCGCCGAGACCAGGAACACGACGCCCAGCAGCACGCCGCTCATGGCGGTGATGACCCGGCCCCTGGGGGTGCGGTGGAATAGCGCGTCGCCGATGCTGCCCCCCACAAAGTAGCCGCAGGCCAGCGCGACAACGGCGATCATCATGGTCGTTGTGGCCTGGCCGGAGGTAAAGCCGCGCTCGGTCTCCAGGTAGCGAAAGAACCAGTAGGTGAGCACATTCCAGGGAAACACGCCGAAAAAGCCCTGCGCGAACACCAGGCGGATGCTGGGGTTCTTGAGGGCCTGCTTGGCGACGCGCCAGTCAAAGTGAAAGGTGGGCACCTGCTCCAGGCCCTGCATCTCTGGCTCTGCGTGACCACGGGGCAGGTCGCGGACGAACAACAGGATGAGGACGGACAGCACGACGCCCACGGCGCCGGTAAGCAAGAACACCTTGCGCCAGCCCAGCGACGCCCCCAGGGTGGTGGCCAGGATCAGGCCGAGCATATAGCCAAAGGGCATGGCGGTGTCGAGCGCGCCGAACACCTTGCCCCGAATGCGCGGCCCGAAATAGTCTGACAGCAGGCTGTGAATGCCGGGGTAGCTCGAATCGTCAATGCCTGTCGAGGCGCGAGTAACCAGGAAGGCGCGATAGGTGGGAGCCAGGGCGTTCAGCCAGGTGGTTGCGCCCCAGATGAAGGAGGCCAGCGCCAGCAGCCTGGGCCGCGCATAACGGTCGTACAGATATCCCCAGATGGGGTAGAGGACCGCCGAGACGACGATGGCAAAGCTAGAGACGGCGCCCATCTGGGCCTGAGTGATGCCAAATTCCTGGATGATCGGCGTGGTCAAGGGGCCAATGAGCAGCTTGTCCGACTGGTGCAACAAGATGAACCCGTAAAAGATGACGAGCACGAGCCAGCGCCGTTTGGGTTGCATGGTGTTTCTCCGTCGAGCGGTATGGGTGTGGAATGATCTTACACTGTTTGTTGCGCGCCTTCAAGCCCGCAAGCGTGGGGGAGAGGAACATACGCCCGTGGCCGCGTGCATTCGATGTTTGACCGTGATTCGGCGGGGTGATATCATCGTGCAGAGGGAGCGTATCTGGACATGTAGAGTGGCTTATGCGAGCCTGGAGGGTTTATGCCTTCAAAAAGAAGATGTGGGATTCTCTGCCACCCGACCTCCATGCCGGGGCCTTATGGAATCGGGGAGTTGAACGACAGCCTGTATCGGTTTATCGAGTTTCTACAGCAGGCGGGCCAGACGCTCTGGCAGATTCTCCCCTTGGGGCCGACTGGCTATGGCGACTCGCCCTATCAACCCTTCTCGTCGTTTGCCGGGAATCACCTGCTCATTGCGCTGGATCGCCTGATTGACGAAGGGCTGTTGGCGCCGGCCGATGTCAAAGTGGAGCAGCCATTCCCTGATGACCATGTGGATTATGGGCGGGTGATCGAGTTCAAGGACCGTGTGTTGCGGCATTCCTACTACCGCTTCAAGCAACATGCGCCCGAATCGCTCTATCAAGAGTTTATCGCCTTTTGTGACGCGCAGGAGAGTTGGCTGGAAGATTATGCGCTGTTCATGGCGCTCAAGGGGCATTTCAACGGGCGGCCCTGGATCGAGTGGCCGGAGGATATTGCGCTGCACCGCGAAGAGGCGACGGCCCGCTGGCGCAACGTGTTGAGCGATGAGGTCAACTATCATCGCTATCTGCAATTCCAGTTCGCCCGGCAATGGCAGAGCGTGCGGACTTATGCGCACAAGGCCGGTGTTACTATCGTAGGCGACCTGCCGATTTTCGTGGGGCACGACAGCGCCGATGTTTGGGGCAATCAGGAGCTTTTCCGGCTGGATGATCGAGGCCACCCCTATGTGGTGGCGGGTGTGCCGCCCGACTATTTCAGCCCCACCGGGCAACTGTGGGGCAATCCGCTCTATCGCTGGAAGAAGATGCGGGAGAATGGATACGCCTGGTGGATGGAGCGGCTGGCTTCGGTGTTTCGCAAGGTGGATATGGTGCGCCTGGATCATTTCCGGGGGTTCTCTGGCTATTGGGAAGTGCCCGCAGGCGAAGAGACCGCCGAGAGCGGGCGATGGGTGCGCGGGCCGGGCGCGGACTTTTTGAGGGCGGTGCAGAAGCGATTTGGCGGATTGCCCATCATCGCCGAAGACCTGGGGTTGATCTCGCAGGATGTGACCGAGCTGCGGGATGCGTTCAACCTGCCGGGGATGACCGTGCTGCACTTTGCCTTTGGCGGCAACCCCGCCAATCCTCATCTCCCCTATAACTATCGCCACAACAGCGTGGCCTATACAGCCACCCATGACAATGACACCACCGTGGGCTGGTATAAAGCCGAGGCGGAGGATATCAAGGACAGGGTGCGCGTGTATACCGGGACGGACGGCAGCGCCATCCACTGGACGGCTATCCGGCTGGTGTTGAACTCGGTGGCTGACATGGCGATCTATCCCTTGCAGGATGTGTTGGGGCTGGGAACGGAGGCGCGCATGAACAAGCCAGGCCGCCCGCATGGCAACTGGGCGTGGCGCTATCCCGCGGGGGCGCTGTCCGACGGGCTGGCGCGGTTTATGCGGCAATTGGCGACGGTGTCGGGCCGCTGGGAAAAGCCCAAGAAGGAAGGGGAAGAAGAGGAGGAAGAGCTGCTGGTTCTGGAATACGAGGAGGGCCAGGAATAGCGCGGCAGGCCTGCGATGCAAGCAGAGCGGCGGATACCCTCGTCGGAGGGCATCCGCCGCTTTTGTCGCCTAGCGGACGAGCAGGTTGGCGGCAATCTCGCCCAGCCACACGGTGTACTCGGCGGTCAAGTCGAAATCGCCAGGGGTGAGCGGGCGCTGCGGGTCGTAGGGCGCGCTCAACGGAATCTGGAAAGAGCCGTCGGGAGCCTGGAACCCGGCCATATACTCACCGATGGACAGGGCAATGTCGCGGTAGCGAGCCTCGCCGGTCATGCGGTACAACTCGGCGCAACCCCAGCCCGCCTTGCCGCTGGATGGCCCCGCCCAGGGGTTCACGCAGCGCTGCTGAAAGTCAAAGAACCAGAGGGCCAGGTGCAGGTATTCCATCCGGGCGGTGGCCTGAGCCAGCTTGATCAAGAAGGCAAAGGGCAGCCCCACGGCATACCAGATCTGGTTGGGTTGGTCGGTGCGGACCACTCGCCAGGGAGAATCCGACTCGGGGAACTGGGTCACCAGATTGTTCTCCGCGTCCACGGTGCAGAAAAAGGCTCTGTCAGGGGTGGGCTGGCGCTCGACCAGAGCTTGCAGCCAGTCGGCGGCACGGCAGGCTGCGTCCAGGCACCCGGCGGCCAGACAGGCGAGACCGGCCCCGGCGGTGGACATGGTATCGCAGCGCACCGGGATATTATCCTCAGTATACACGGAGGCAAAAGCCCCCGATGCAGGGCTTTGCAGAGTCCGCAGGAAACACATGGCGGGCCAGGCCACGTCATAGCGCGCCAGCCGAACGCCGCCCATGACGAAATAGGCGTTCGCGTAGGGGTAATGCACCTCCGAATGCCAGCGATTCTGGCGGGGCTGCACGTCTCCGTTGGGCTGTAACAGATGGCGGGCGGCATAGTCGAGGGAGCGATGGGCGGCGGTGGGGCGGCCCATGAGGGACAGCGCCCACGAAGCCTTATAGTAGGCGTCTACCACGGGTTGCGTGATGGGCTTCCATCGCCCATCTTCCGCCTGCTGTGAGATCAACCAATCGGCGCTTTTTTCGGCGCATTGCCAGAAATCCTGAGCGTTCATGCTCACCTCCATGAAGGTTATTGGCTCAATTCCTCGATCGGTGACGTTTTCGCTGCGCGATGGCTTTCGCT